>NZ_JAYGIA010000026.1:0-22552 GCF_034931165.1 Synechococcus sp. BA-124 BA4
CACCAGCGCCTCGCCGGGATCGGAGATGCCCGGCAGGCCCGCATCGCTGATCACCGCGAGGCTGTCGCCGGCGCTGAGGGCCGCCAGCAGTTCGGGGATGCGGGCGTTCTGGTTGTGCTGATGAAAGCTGAGCAGACGGCTGCGGATGCCCAGCCCGGCCAGGAGCTGACCGCTGTGGCGGGTGTCTTCGCAGGCGATGCGGTCGACCCCCTCCAGCACCCGCCGGGCCCGGGGGGAGAGATCCCCGAGGTTGCCGATCGGTGTACCCACCAGGTACAGCACCCCGGAGGCGGGTTCGCTGGCTTGCTCCACAATGCGCTTCTGTTCGAGCCTGGCTGTGTCCATGATCGCTGCCCCCTGCCTGCCCGCCGGTCTCGATCCCGAAGAGCTGCTGGCGCTGCTGCGGCGCCTCAGCTGGGAGTCGGCCGCGATTCTCAGGGCCTACGCCCGCGGCGAGCAGCCCCCCTTCGGCTATGGCCTGGCCCTGAGCGTGGATGAAGGCGGCGAAGGGCCGGTGACGGCGGCTGATCTGGCGGTGAACCAGCACCTGCTCGAGGGTCTTGCCCAGGCCTTCCCCGAGGCCCCCTGGACCCTGCTGAGCGAGGAGACCGCCAAGGAGCAGCTCAGCGCCGGCGTGCCCCTGGAGGCCGACTGGCTCTGGATCCTCGATCCCCTCGATGGCACCAAGGATTTCCTCCAGGGCACCGGTGAGTACGCGGTGCATCTGGCCCTGGTGCATCAGGGCGAGCCGGTGCTCGGCGTGGTGCTGCTGCCCGAGAAGGAGGAACTCTGGTTCGGTCTGGTGGGCGCGGTGTCCGAGGAGCTGATCGGTGGCGCCTGGCGGGAGAATCCGGCCGGCGAGCGCTTCGCGCCCCAGTTGAGCGAGCGCAGCGTCCCTGAGGATCTGGTGCTGGTGGCCAGCCGCAACCACCGCGATCAGCGGCTGGAGCAGCTGGTGCAGGCGCTGGGGCTGGGCTCCTCCCTGGCGGTGGGCAGCGTGGGGTGCAAGGTGGCCACGATCCTGCGCGGCGAAACCGACCTCTACCTCTCGCTCTCAGGGCGCAGCGCCCCCAAGGACTGGGACATGGCGGCGCCGGAAGCGGTGCTGCGGGCGGCGGGCGGGGCCTTCAGCCACGCTGATGGCCGGCCGCTTCAGTACAACAGGGGTGACGGACTGCAGGCGGGATGCCTGATCGCCAGCCACGGTCTGGCCCATGCGGAGCTGTGTGAGCGGGCTGCCGCCGCCATGGCGCGGATCGATCCGGGCTTTGCGGTCTGACCCACGGGCGGCTGGTTAACAATCGCTTGCCGGTAGCAGGCGAGACCGCCTCCTGGCAAGCGAATCGTTACGGTCCGATCATTGATCGAGTCTGTCCCATGGCCTGTCACGCGTTTCTCTATCACCTGGCCCATTCGCCCCAGGCCAGTGGTCACACCAGATCCCCAAGTCACTCTGCGGCCCCCACCGTCGCCGATGACGGCTTCGTCCAGGGTGTCCTGATCTACGGCCTCGGCCTGATGGTGGTTCTCGTCGCCGGCCTGCAGGGGGTCAGCGCCCTGCGCGATCAGGCGGCCGAAGCGATGGTGCGCTCCACGGTCCGCCAGCAGCTGCAGCTGGCGATGATCAACGGCGGCAGCTCGCTGATCAGCACCTCAGCCGGTCCGTTCTCCTACCTCATCGAAACCACGGCCGACGGCTACCGGGTGATGGCGGAGGGCATGCCCTCCAGCGCGTTCTCCGGCAAGACCCTGGTGGGGTGTCAGTCGGCTGCCTCCGGCGCGGCGGTGGTGCAGGCTGGTTTCCACCAGCCTGAGCCCGAAGCCTGTTCGGGCCTGACCGCCACCACCGACTGAGATCAGGCCGCCGGCACCGCTTCCTGGGCCACGCCCCGCAGGGTGAGGTTGATGCGGCCGCGGTTGTCGATCTCGCGCACCCGCACGGTGACGGCGTCGCCTACCTTGATCACATCCTCCACCTTCTCCACCCGCGCTTCCGAGAGCTGGGAGATGTGGATCATGCCCTCCTTGCCGGGGAGGATCTCCACGAAGGCGCCGATCGGGATGATCCGCGTGACCGAGCCGTTGAACAGCTCGCCCTCGCTGACACGGCGGGTGAGCCCCTCGATGATCCGCTGGGCTTCCTCGGCGGCGGCGCCGTCGTGGCTGGCGATCGTGACGATGCCGCCGTCCTCGATGTCGATCTTGGTGTTGGTGCGCTCGGTGATGCCCTTGATCGTGCGGCCGCCGGGACCGATGACGGTGCCGATCAGTTCCGGGTCGATGCGGAAGCTGAGCAGACGCGGGGCATGGGGGGAGAGCACCTCACGGGGCTTGCCGATCGCCTCGAGCATCTTCTCGAGGATGTGCAGCCGGGCCGGGCGGGCCTGGTTGACGGCCTCGGCAATGGTGCTCACCGCCAGACCGCTGATCTTCATGTCCATCTGCAGGGCGGTGATGCCCTTCTCGGTGCCGGCCACCTTGAAGTCCATGTCGCCGAGGAAATCCTCGATGCCCTGGATGTCGGTGAGGATGCGCACCTCATCGCCCTCCTTGATCAGGCCCATGGCGGCGCCGCTCACCGGAGCCTTGAGGGGCACACCGGCATCCATCAGGGCCAGGGTGCTGCCGCAGACCGAGCCCATCGAGGTGGAGCCGTTGGAGCTGAGGCATTCCGAGACCACCCGCAGCACGTAGGGGAAGCTCTCCTTGGGGGGCAGCACGGGCACGATCGCCCGCTCGGCCAGGGCTCCGTGGCCCACCTCGCGGCGGCCGGGGGAGCGCATCGGCCGGGTCTCACCGACGGAATAGGGCGGGAAGTTGTAGTGGTGGAGGTAGGTCTTCTCACCGATCGGGTTGAGATCGTCCATCTCCTGGGCATCGCTGGGGGTGCCGAGGGTGGCGGTGGAGAGCACCTGGGTGAGCCCACGCTGGAACAGGCCCGAGCCATGGACCCGCTTGGGCAGCACGCCCACGGCGGCGGTGATCGGGCGCACCTCATCGAGCGCGCGGCCATCGACCCGCTTGCCCTCGTTGAGGATCTGGGCGCGCATCAGCTTCTTGGTGATGCCCTTGTAGGTGTTGCCCAGGGCCTTGCCGGCGGCGGCCACACGGATCGGGTCGTCGTCGGAGAGGGCGGCGATCTTCTCGGCCACCCCGGCCTTGATGGTGTCGAGCTGGGCATCGCGTTCGGCCTTGGTGAGGCTGAACTGCTTGAGCACCTCACCGATGCCCGCTCCGCATTCCTGCTCCAGGAAGGTGGGCAGGGCGGGGTCCTGAACCGGGGCTTCGGGGAAGACCTGCTCAATGCCGAGATCGGCGAGCAGCTTCTGCTGGGCCTTGATCAGTTCGCCCACGGCTTCGTAACCGAAGTCGATCGCCTCGATCACGTCCTGTTCGGGCAGCTGGTTGGCGCCCGCTTCCACCATCACCACACCGGAGGGGGTGCCGGCCACCACCAGATCGAGCTCGCTGCGCTCGATCTCGCGGTAGCTGGGGTTGAGCACGAAGTCGTCGCCGAGCAGGCCGACGCGCACGGCGGCCATCGGGCCGTTGAAGGGGATCTTCGCCAGCAGGGTGGCGATCGAGGCGCCGGTGACCGCCAGCACATCGGGCGGTACCCGCTCATCGAGCGAGAGGGTGGTGGCGACCACCTGCAGGTCGTCGCGCAGCCAGGAGGGGAAGAGGGGCCGAAGGGGCCTGTCGATCAGGCGGGTGGTGAGGATGGCGCGCTCGGGGGGGCGGCCTTCACGGCGGAAGAAGCTGCCGGGGATGCGGCCCGCGGCGTAGAGGCGCTCCTCGTAATCACAGGTGAGCGGGAGAAAGTCGATCCCTTCGCGGCCCTTGGCGCGGGTGGCCGTGACCAGCACGGCCGTGTCTCCGCATTCAATCAGGACCGAACCCCCGGCCTGGGGGGCATACAAGCCCGTGGTCAGCCGGATCTCCCGACCATCGAAGGAGACCGTCTGAATCTGTCCTGGCACGTCGTCTTATGTCCGTTTTTTGTCAAGCTCCATTCTCGCATTCAGGCCTGCGGGGGGCAGCCAGCGCAAAAAAGGGTGGCCCCTGGCCACCCTCGCGCGTCTGATCGACAGCCCCGGAGCGGCTTACCAGCTCGACTTGACCACGCCGGGCAGCAGACCCTTGTGGGCGCGCTCGCGCAGCTGGTTGCGGCAGAGACCGAAATCGCGATAGAAGCCGCGGGGCTTGCCGGTGGCCCAGCAGCGGTTGCGCACCCGGGTGGGGGCGCTGTTGCGGGGCAGGTTCTGGATCCTGCGGTGGATCTCCAGGCGCTCCATGGGATCCGCGGCGGCTTCGAAGGAGGCCTTGAGGGCAGCACGCTTGAGGGCGAAGCGTTCAACTATCTTCTTGCGCTTCACGTCGCGCGCAATCATCGACTTCTTCGCCATGCGGCTGCTGCAATTCGTTCAGTGGGGATCGAGCCTAGCGCGTGGCCTGCCGCCCCTCCCGGCGGCCACTGGGGCCGTGGTCGGGATGGCTGGGGCAGAGATCGGCGAGGGGGCAGCCCGGGCAGAGGGGCTTGCGGGCGTTGCAGACGGCGCGGCCATGGAAGATCAGCCGGATCGAGAAGTTCTCCCATTCCGGCTGGGGCAGGAGCTTCATCAGCTCGGGCTCGATCCGGCGCGGTTCGCTCTGGCGGGTGAGCCCGAGCCGGTTGCTCAGCCGCCGCACGTGGGTGTCGACCGTGACACCGGCGTTGATGCCGAAGGCATGGGCCAGCACGACGTTGGCCGTCTTGCGCGCCACCCCCGGCAGCTCCAGCAGCTCCTCCATCGAGGCCGGCACCTCACCGCCATGGCGCTCGATCAGCAGGCGTGACGCGGCCACGATGTTCTTCGCCTTGTTGCGGAAGAAACCGGTGGACTGCACATAGGGCTCAACCTCGCTGGAGCTCACCGCGGCGGCGGCGCGCACATCGGGGAAGCGCTCGAACAGGGCCGGGGTGACGCGATTGACCCGCTCGTCGGTGCACTGGGCCGAGAGCATGGTGGCCACCAACAGCTCCCAGGGGGTGGTCCAGTCGAGGGAGCAGGTGGCGTGGGGGTAGTGGAGAGCCAGGCGCTCCAGGATCAGTGGCGCACGCTGACGGGCCGTGGCGAAGCGGGGCACCTCAGCGGCCGAGCAGCTGCTGCACCGCCGAGAGCTGGCTGGTGTCCTTGACGATCAACACCACGCTCAGCCCCACCAGCAGCAGGAAGCCCGACTGCATGAACGCCATCTGCAGGCGGTCGGGGAGGGGCCGGCCGCGCAGGCCTTCGAGCAGCAGCAGGGCGAACTGGCCGCCATCGAGCAGGGGCAGGGGCAGGGCGTTGAGCACCGCCAGGTTGATCGAGATCAGCGCGGCGAACACGAACAGGCTGCCGCCGCCCTGGCGGGCCAGGCTGGCGCCCATCTCGACGATCTTCACCGGCCCCGACACCTGGGGAGCGGTTTCACCGAAGTGGGTGACCAGGGCCACGAAGCCGTCGACGGTGCGGCGGATCAGCTGCACGAAGACACGGTTGGTCTGGTTGAGCAGCTCCAGCGGCCCCCTGGCGGGGCGGAACACCTCGCTGCCGTTGGGCTGCAGCTGGGCGCCGATGCGGCCGATGCCGCTCTGATCGGAGGGGGTGAGCCGCAGGCTGAGGGTTTCACCGGCGCGCTCGGCCTGGATCTGAAGCGTGCGTTCGGGGGCGCCCTGGATGTCGGCCACCAGATCGACCACGGCCTGGGAACCACCACCCACGGGTACGCCGCCGAGGCTGAGGATGCGATCGCCGGCCATCAGGCCGGAGGCGGCGGCGGCCTGGCCCGGCTGCACCGCCGCCACCAGCACGCCCGGCGTGGCGCTGAAGCCGGCGGGCACGCCCACCATCAGCCCCTGCCCGAAGAGCACGGCCCAGGCCAGCAGCAGGTTGGCGATGACGCCGGCGGCGATCACCAGGGCCCGCTGGTGCAGGGGACGGTTGCGCAGAAGGTCGGGATCATCGCTGGGGATGCCGCTGTCCTCGTCGTCGTCGGGGAAGGCCACGTAGCCGCCGAGGGGGATCGCCCGCAGGGCGAACTGCACGCCGCGGCGCTGGCGTTGCAGCAGGGCCGGACCGAAACCGATCGAGAAACCGCTGACGCGGATGCCCTGCCAGGTGGCGGCGAAGAAATGGCCGGCTTCGTGCACCACGATCAGGGCCGCCAGGATCGCCAGTGCCGTGAGAACGCCCATTCAGGCTGTGTTGCGCAAGACAACCATTCTGGGGGGTTGAGCCCTCGGCTGTTCCCTTCAGGATTCCGGCAGCAGGCGATCGCAGCCCATGTAGGGCACGAGGGCCTGCGGCAGGCGCACGCTGCCATCGGCCTGCTGGCCGGTTTCGAGCAGGGCGGCCATGGTGCGGCCCACCGCCAGACCGCTGCCGTTGAGGGTGTGCAGCAGGCGGGTCTTCCTGCCGTCCTTGAAGCGGATCGAGGCGCGGCGCGCCTGGAACTCGCCGCAGGTGCTGCAGCTGGAGATTTCGCGGTAGGCGCCGGCGCCGGGCAGCCACACTTCGAGATCGAACGTGCGGGCGGCGGAAAAGCCGAGGTCGCCGGTGCAGAGATCGAGCACCCGGTAGGGCAGCTCGAGGGCCTGCAGGATCGCCTCGGCGTCGGCGGTGAGCTGGGCGTGGGCCGCTTCGGACTTGTCCGGATGGCAGAACCAGTAGAGCTCCACCTTGTTGAACTGGTGCAGGCGGATCAGGCCGCGGGTGTCGCGGCCGTAGGAGCCGGCTTCGCGGCGGAAGCAGGGGGTGTAGGCGGCGTACCTGAGCGGCAGTTGCTCGGCCGCAAGAATCTCGTCGCGGTGGAACGAGGTGAGCGGCACCTCGGCGGTGGGGGTGAGCCAGAGGTCGTCGTCGGCGCAGCGGAAGCTCTCCTCGGCGAACTTGGGCAGCTGGCCGGAGGCGGTGAGGCTGGCGCTGTTGACCAGGATCGGCGGCAGCATCTCGCGGTAACCGCGGCTGGCGTGCTGATCGAGCATGAAGCTGATCAGGGCCCGCTCCAGGCGGGCACCCTGGCCGATCAGGGTCACGAAGCGGCTCTGGGCGATGCGCACGGAGCGTTCGCTGTCGATCAGGCCGAGGCGCTCGGCGATCTGCCAGTGCTCCTCGAGGGGCGGCTCACCGGCCAGTGGCAAGCGGGGTGTGCCCCAGCGCCGCCGCTCCACGTTCTCGGCTTCGCCGGCTCCATCGGGGCAGTGGGGGGAGGGCAGGTTGGGGAAGGCGAGCAGTTGCTCGCGCAGGCGGGCTTCGAGGGATTTCTCCTCCTCCTCGAGCACCGCCACCTGCTGCTTGATGGTGTTCCCCCGGTCGCGCAGGGCCTGCACCTCGGGGCTGTGGGGCGCGGCTCCGCCGCGGATCAGGTCGCCCACCTGGCGGCCGATGCGGTTGCCTTCGGCCTGCAGGTCGCTGCGCTGCTGCTCCAGGTCGCGCTCCTGGCGGGCGATCAGCTGCAGGGCGGTGAGATCGAGAGCCATGCCCCGACGCCCGAGCTGCTCGACGATCAGCTCGGGGTTGTCGCGCAGCAGGCGCTGATCCAGCACGGCTCCAGGTGCAAGGGCGCGTGCAGCCTACGGACTGGTGCTGGAGCAGGCCTTGTGGAAGGGCCTCAGAGCACCTGCACCACTTCGTTGACCTCGGGAATCGCCTCGCGCAGCTTGCGCTCGATGCCCATCTTCAGGGTCATGGTGCTGCTGGGGCAGCTGCCACAGGCGCCCTGCAGACGCACCTTCACGGTGGGGCCGTCGATCTCGACGATCTCGACGTTGCCGCCATCGGCCATCAGATAAGGACGGAGCTCATCGAGCACGCGCTCGACGTTCTCGATCGTGAGGGCGCGGGGGTCGCTGATCGCGGCCTCGCTGCCGGCGGTTGTTTCCGTGCTGGCGGTCTCGGTGCTCATGGCTCAGGTGCGGTCTGGGTCTGGGTTGAGCTTAGGAACCGGGCCGGGAGGCTGCCTCGTCGCCGGCGACGAGGCTCCACCGCTCCATCCCTAGGATTGGCCTTCCAGATTGCCCCTTGAACGGGACCATGACCGACGTTCCCGTTCAGCGGATCCGCAACTTCTGCATCATTGCCCACATCGACCACGGCAAGTCGACCCTGGCCGACCGGCTGCTGCAGGACACCGGAACGGTGGCGGCGCGTGACATGCAGGCCCAGTTCCTCGACAACATGGAGCTGGAGCGGGAGCGGGGGATCACGATCAAGCTCCAGGCCGCGCGGATGGAGTACACCGCGGCCGATGGCGAGACGTACATCCTCAACCTGATCGACACGCCGGGCCATGTGGACTTCTCCTATGAGGTGAGTCGCAGCCTGCAGGCCTGTGAAGGCGCCCTGCTGGTGGTGGATGCCAGTCAGGGGGTGGAGGCGCAGACGCTGGCGAATGTGTATCTGGCGCTGGAGAATGATCTGGAGATCATTCCGGTGCTCAACAAGATCGATCTGCCCGGCGCCGATCCGGAGCGGATCAAGGAGGAGATCGAGGCGATCATCGGGCTCGACACCTCCAAAGCGATCGATTGCTCCGCCAAGACGGGCCTGGGCATCCCCGAGATCCTCGAAGCGATCGTTGAGCGGGTGCCGGCGCCGCCCGACCGCGTGAACGAACAGCTGCGCGCGCTGATCTTCGACTCGTACTACGACCCCTACCGGGGCGTGATCGTGTATTTCCGGGTGATCAGCGGTCAGGTGGCCCGCAAGGACAAGGTGCTGCTGATGGCCAGCAAGACCACCTACGAACTCGATGAAGTGGGGGTGATGGCGCCGGATCAGCGCCAGGTGGAGAGTCTCCATGCCGGCGAGGTGGGCTACCTGTCGGCGTCGATCAAGGCGGTGGCCGACGCGCGGGTGGGCGACACGATCACCCTGGTGGCCGATCCGGTGAGCGAGCCGCTGCCGGGCTACACCGAGGCCAAGCCGATGGTGTTCTGCGGCCTGTTCCCCACCGACGCCGATCAGTACCCCGATCTGCGCGAGGCGCTCGACAAGCTCAAGCTCTCCGATGCGGCGCTGAAGTATGAGCCGGAAACCAGCAGCGCCATGGGCTTCGGCTTCCGCTGCGGCTTCCTGGGGTTGCTGCACATGGAGATCGTGCAGGAGCGGCTGGAGCGGGAGTACGACCTCGACCTGATCGTGACGGCCCCCTCGGTGATCTACCGGGTGAACATGATCGACGGCAGCACGCAGATGGTGGACAACCCCGCCACCCTGCCGGATCCACAGAAGCGGGAATCGATCGAAGAGCCCTATGTGAAGCTCGAGATCTACACCCCCAACACCTACAACGGCACCCTGATGGAGCTGTGTCAGGAGCGGCGGGGTGAGTTCATCGACATGAAGTTCATCACCACCGACCGGGTGACGCTGCACTACGAGATGCCGCTGGCGGAAGTGGTGACGGATTTCTTCGATCAGATGAAGAGCCGCACCAAGGGCTATGCCTCGATGGAATACAGCCTGATCGGCTACCGCAAGAACGAACTGGTGCGCCTCGATGTGCTGATCAACAGCGAGAAGGCCGATCCCCTCACCACGATCGTGCACCGCGACAAGGCCTACAACGTGGGCAAGGGCCTGGTGGAGAAGCTCAAGGAACTGATCCCCAGGCAGCAGTTCAAGATCCCGATCCAGGCTTCGATCGGCAGCCGCATCATCGCCAGCGAAAGCATCAGCGCCATCCGCAAGGATGTGCTGGCCAAGTGCTACGGCGGCGACATCTCCCGCAAGAAGAAGCTGCTGAAGAAGCAGGCGAAGGGCAAGAAGCGCATGAAGGCCATGGGCAAGGTGGATGTGCCCCAGGAAGCCTTCATGGCGGTGCTGAAGCTGAATCAGTAGGGCTGCCGCTCAATCCGTGAGGCAAGCCAGATCGAGCGCAGCGGGAAGGCCCGGCAGCGGCTCGGAGCCAGGCACGGCGGCAAACCAGGCGAAGGCCACCGAAGCGTCCACCACCCAGGGACCTGATTCAGCGGCTATCGCGGTCCTCGCGGATCAGGGCCGCCACGTCAAGGCTGCGGCCCGCTGCCGGTGTGGTGGCCCGCAGACGAGCCAGCTGCCGAATCAGGAGCTGCGCCATGGCGCCTCTGGGATTGCTATCAGTCATTGATAGCGCCGAGCTGAATCAGTAGAGCTGGCGGTGACGCGGGGGTGGTCCGATCTGGGTCTCCGAGCCGCCCATGATGACCATGCGGCGTGAGCGTTCCCGCTCGATCAGGGCCTTGAGGGCCTCGCGGATCAGATGCGTGCGCTCCCTGATGCCGCTGAGGCCTGCGGCTTCAGTGAGCAGATCGTCGTCGAGGGTGAGGGTGGTGCGCATGTCACCGAGTCTGCTGTCGCGACGTGCGACTCAAGCCCTGACAGCCCGGGACGAGCGATTTCGTTACGGTGGAGTTCAGCAGGCGGACGGCCGATGACGCTGGCTCAGCCACTCCCCTCTCCGGCCCTGCAGCCGCTGCAGCTGCCCTGGGATCTACGGCTCACCCCCGATCAGTTCGAGCGGGTGTGTCAGGCCAATCCCGATGCGGTGCTCGAACTGATGGCTGATGGCCGCCTCATGGCCATGACCCTTACAGGCAGTGAAACCGGCGCCCGCAATCACGAGCTCTCCTTCCAGCTCAAGCTCTTCGCCAACGCCTCTGGAGGTTGGCAGGGGTTCGACAGCTCCACCGGATTTCGCCTGCCCGATGGCTCGGTGCTGAGCCCAGATGCCTCCCTGGTGCGTCTGGATCGGTGGCAGGCTCTGACCCCCGAGCAGCGCCGTGGCTTTGCGCCCCTCTGCCCGGATCTGGTGGTGGAACTGGCCAGCGCGTTCGACGAAGGGCCCCGTGGCGTGAGTGCGCTCCGCCAGAAAATGGACGCCTACCAGGCCAATGGGGCGCAGCTGGGCTGGTTGTTGCTGCCCGAGGAGAGGGCCGTGGAGATCTGGCGCGCTGGGGCTGCCGCCACCCCTGAGCGCCTCGATGACGCCAAAACTTTGGATGGCGGAGAACTGTTTCCTGGCCTGGTGCTGGAGCTGGCGCCGATCTGGGACGTCTGAGAGGGGCAGACTGGCTCGATGGCTGACCGCTCCGCCGACTGGCTGAATCAGGCCCTGCGGGACCTCGAGCAGGCCGAGGCCTCCATGCAAGCTGATCGGCATGAATGGGCCTGCTTTGCCGCCCATCAGGCCACCGAGAAGTCGCTTAAAGCCTTGAATATGGCCCTGGGCCAACAAGTCTGGGGACACACCCTCACTCGGATCTGGGCCGACGTGCCCGGCAAGGATGAGTTGCAACCCCCTCCACCGGAAGCGCTTGAGGACAGGCTCCGCTTGTTGGATGGCTTCTACATCCCCACCCGCTATCCGGACAGCTATCCGGAGGGCACCCCGGGTGAACATTTCGGCAGACTGCAGAGCGAGCAGGGCCTGTTCCATGCCACAGCGATCATCGAGTGGGTCCGTGCTGCGCTGGCCCAGTTCCGAGAGCGTGCTTGAGGCGGCGGGCCGGTGGGCCCAGCGCCAGGCGGCGGCCCAACCGGAGCTGGAGGCGGTGGGTGTCTTCGGCTCCTACGGGCGCGGTGATGCCGGTGTGGGCAGCGACCTGGATCTGCTGCTGGTGCTGCGGCAGTGCGAGCTGCCGATCTGGGAACGCCTGCGCCCCTGGGACACGGCCGATCTTCCGCTGGCCACCGACCTGCTCGTCTACAGCCGCCAAGAGTGGGAAAGCCTCCCCCAGTGGAACCCGAAGCTGGCGGCAACGCTTGAGCGTGACCTGCGCTGGCTGATCACTCCGTCGCCGGCGGCGGCGACGCTGAATCTGTAATCAGTCGGCCAGGCGGCGGGGGATAGCTTCGAGCTGGGGCTCGGAACCACCGAGGGCGGCAAGCCGTCGGGCGCTTTCGCGTTGCACGAGGGCTTTGAGTGCTTCGCGGACCAGCTTGGTGCGCTCGTTGATGCCACTGAGCTGCTGAGCCTGGCTGAGGAGATCGTCGTCGAGATTGAGAGTGGTGCGCATGCCTGACTCAGCCCAGGCTGTTGTGCCATCAATTCTGTCATCAGTTGATGCGACGGATTGATGCGCTGACCCCGGCAAGACATGCAGAAATGGCGGCTTAAACGCCAAATTGGCTGCGTTTTTGGCGGCAGTAGGGCGATTTTTCAAGGTGCCTGCGCCGCTTGCTGTGGTGATCGAGCCCATGCAACGTTTGTTGAAGCCATCACCCCGGCTCCGCTGAATCGGGTGCGGCAGCCCGCCCTGGATGGGAACGCTTGGGGGGTCGTGGATTGAGGAGTCCGCCGATGGCGGTTCGATCTGGGGTTCGATCTGGTTTGCGGTGGTCGGCTGGGGGAGCGCTTCCCCGGAGATTGACGGCGGACGATGGTTTTCTGTTGCCCCTCTCGCTCGCTACGGCGATGGTGCTGGTGCTCAGCAGCCTTTCGGTCCTCACGGCTGCGCTGCACGGTAATCACCTGGCGGCGGCGGAGCTTCTGGAGCGGCAGATCGACGACGAGATGGCCTCGGCTGCTGAGCAGGTGGCGGCCCGGCTGAGCGGCCCCTACTCCTGCCTGTTGCCGGTGGCGTCGGCCGCCTGGATCCAGCCGGTGACCGGTTGCCCGGTGACCCTGGACCCCGCTGGGGTGTTGCGGGGACAGGTGGGCCAGGCCGGCTATCGCGTGGTGTCGTGGAAGCCCCCAGCCAACGCCATGGGTGGAGAAGGGGAATCTGGGCAGCTCCGGCTGGAGGGGGTGGAGCGAGGCGGCTCGCGGCTGTATGGGCTGGGGGTGGCCTTGGTGGCCCAGGATCTGCCGGCCCTGCATGTGGTGAGTGTGCGGCGGATGGGGCGATGACTCTGGTGGAGGTGATGGTGGCGTCGACGGTGATGGCGCTGGCGAGCGTGTCTTCGGCCCAGATGTGGGGCGACAGTGTGGCCTGGAGCCGCCGGGTCGAGGAACGGCAGGAGCTGTTGCGCCACATCGACGCCGATCTGCGTCGGCGGGAGCATGCCCTGCGGCAAGAGGCAGCAGTTGCTGCTGAGCAGGCGCCGATGCCGTGTTCGGCGGCCACCGGTTGGATGCTCGAGCTGTTGAGCAGGGCGGGAACGGTGCTGCCGGCAGGAGCGGAGCAGCATCTGGAGCCCGCTGGGGTGGAAGGCCTCGAACCTGAGATGGTGCTGGTGGTGGTGCGATCAGCGACGCACCACATCGAGCGACGACGGCTGTTTTCGGCAGCTGCCCATGGGCTTTGTCTGCCTGTGGCCACGCAGGAGGTGGGGACATGAGCCATCTGGTTGTGCGCCAGACGGATGCCACCGGTTTCACCCTGCCGGAGCTGCTGGTGGCGGTGGTGGTGCTGGGTCTGCTGGCGGCACTGGGTGTGATGCAGGGGGGCGAAACCCTGGCGCGGCAGCGGGTGGAGGCGGCCACCCGGCGCTTGGCTCAGGGCCTGGAGCGCGGCCGGGCTGAGGCGGAAGAGCAGGGGAGGCCCTGTGGCTTGAGCCTGGGGGCGCAAGGGTGGGAGGAGCCTGCTGGTGGAGGGCTGGAGCCCTGCAGCAAGGCGGTGATGCCTCTGGCTGAGGGGGCTGGCCAGGGCGATCCCAGCTCAGGCTTGCGCCTGGTGCACAACCTGCCGGCTGAACTTCGCTTCAGCAGCAATGGGCTGGTTCTCGATGGTGGCACCGTGGTGGTGTCGGGCTCAGGAACGGAGTTGCGCCGCTGCCTGGTGATGGCCTTGCCGCTGGGCGTCGTCCGCCTGGGCCGCTACCAGGGGGCAGCTGACGGGCCGCCAGACAGCACGGCCTGCCGGCCGGATCCAGAGCTGTGAGGAACCGATGAAACGCGTTCAACAAGCACGTGCACGTGTACAGGCCGGCTTCTCGCTGGTGGAACTCTTGCTTTCCATGAGCCTGGGCCTGCTGCTCTCGGGGTTGGTGCTGCAGGCACTGGTGGGAGAAGGGCAGAACGCCCAGCGGTTCACACGCCTGCTGAGGGAGCGCACCCATCAGCGAAGGGCCCTGGGGTTGATCCGCTCCGATCTGGAGCGGGCCACCGCGGTGGTGAGCCCCGAGGAAGGGCCACTGCCAGTGATCTGCGGACTGAACGGGCGCACCCCCGTGCTGCAGTTGGTCACGCCGAGCGCTGCCGGTAAGGCCACGGTCACCTATTCGGTGGGGGCACCGCCGAGCGGGATCTGGGAGGGGCGAGTGCTGGTGCGCTGTGGACCGGCCTACGAGCTTGAAGGTGGGGTGAATTCCGAGGCCACGTATCAAAGCCGGGTGGTGCTCGACCGGCTAGCTCCCGCAGCCACGGCCTGGACGGCCTGCGGTGACCTGCCGGGCGGCCTGGTGCTGAACGGATCGGCGTCGCTGCCGTTCTCGGCCTGCCTCGATCCCGCCAGCCAGTTGGTGGCGTTGCGGCTGGAGCAGAGCTTTCCACTCAGCGGCGGCCGGCTTCAACGCCTCATCAGCGAGGTGGTGGCTGGTGCGGGCTGAGAGAAGGCCGGCGGGGCCGATCATTCGGGGAAGAAATCCTTCCGCTCGCAGGTGCTGAACAAGCGGGCGGCATTGGGAAGCAGAGGCAGGCCTGCGCGCATCTCGGCAGGGATCAGCTTCTCGAGAGCCGAGTAGGCCTGCTCGTAATCGATCCTGGCTTTTTCATACTCCGGATCACCAGGCTTCAGGTTCGCGTTTGCGTGCATCCAGGGGCCAAGGGTAGAAGCAACGCGATCGTTGGCTGCCTTCACCTCCAGCTTGTGGGTGGTGCAGTACACGTATCTCCCAGCTGTGGTCGCAGGTGGTGCTACTGCTTCCGGCTCAGCTGTTGTTTCGGCAATTCGGGTCTGCTCAGTCCGTTCCTGTTTCAAGCGCTGATCGATGGTTCTGAGGCATTCCTTCTGCCTGCGGACAGCCGTTGGGCTGCTGAGGCCGATGGCGGCAGCTTCCTGGCGGCAGATGTCCTGGCCCTGCTCAGACACCCTGGGTGCGCTGGGCTGACAGCCGAACTGGAGGGTGATCAACAGTGCCGCGAGCGCGGAGTGCACTGAAGCCCCAAAGACGGAGCGGGTCACGGATAGGCGCGAACACGAGCCCGCCCGGCGCTAGCGAAGTCGGTGTCGGTGAAGGTGGTGGTGCCGCTGGTGAGGGTGAGCTCGTAGCAGCCCTGGAAAGCCGTGGTGCAGGCCGGGTCGAAGGTGGCACCGGTGACCAGATCTTCCGTGGTGGCCGCTGCGTCCAGAGCGAGACTGCCGTCGCGCTGCACTGGCGGACCGGTGCGTTGGAGGATGTTGTTGGCCCCTGCAACTTGGTACGTGACCGTGGTCACGTCGGCGTTGATGGCGCAATCGCCTGCCGCAGCCCGCTTGATGCGGAGAGTGAGCACCCCACCGGCAGCCGAGGCGTTGCAGGCCTCGCTGATGTCGGCATTGATGAACAGGTTGACCCTCCCCCAGTTATCGCGCAGGGCCTGACCGCGCAGCAGCGTGGTGGTGGCCCGAAGGTTCCCTTGCCATAAGGCCAGGCCAGCGATTGCAACAAGAAAACTGATGGTACTGGCCACCAGCGCTTCCACCAGCGTGAACCCCTTTGAAGGGCCTCGATGGGAACGACCAGGGTGATGAGAGGGCAGCAGGGCGATCATGGCTTGGCTCATCAGTTGCATGCTGCTGCCACCTCGATCAGACCTAGCGGCGGCCGGATACAAACGCGCCTTGGATTGCCCACGATCGCCCCGCCTTCGACAGCGTTGATGGTGATCGCGATTGGATTGACGAGAGTGCAAGGCAGATTGGCGTCTGCATCGCAGATCGTGCCACGTGGGGTGAACACGAACTGGTTGACGGTGGATGTCACCGCATAGGTGGCTTGCCCCTGACCTGAGGTGAAGCGCAAAGGATCTGCGGAGAGGCAGTTGTTGAGAAGGGTGGTGTTGGCGGAATCGTTCGGGTTCCTGGCCGTTGCGGTGGCGACGTTGGTGGCGATGGTGACAGGATTGGCATCGGGAACATCGACCCGGCAGAGGATGCCCCGCTCAGAACTGCGCCGCACAGCCAGAAGCCAGCCGGCAAGTTCATCGGCGGCGCTCTGGACCCTGGCGGCACGTAACTCCGCAAAGATTGCCCCTACTCCAAGCGCACTGAGTGCGCCAAGGATCACGATGATCACCAGGAGTTCGATGAGGGAGAAGCCCTGAGCAGTGTTGTGCTTCATTCGGTGCCTGTCAGGGGGCAGGGCTGATTGTCGAGAGATGGAACGCATGGGCACCAGGCCACGGTGGCTGGCACGAGGGTGACTTGCCGGAGGATGGTGGTGTCTCCACCGGCCCGGGTGTAGCGCACGAGATAGCGATGGCCTGATACCTCGGGGGTGACGGTGCGCACCAGCCTCGCATCCACTGCAGGCAGAAGACCGGCCAACGCCGTGGCAAACCCTTCAGCGGTGCTGAACGCTCCACCTGTTGTGCGGTAACCACAACGGCGCTCGAAGAAATCGATGTTGCCCTGCTCAGTGGACGTGGGCGCTGAAGGATTGGCCACAGCTGGAAAAAATCCGGTTCGGGTTGGATCGGTCCCGCTGATTGTACAAGTTCCGTTATTGCATACCAACCGATCATTGGACGTGCGCACGGCAGCCAGATCACTTTCGATCAAGGCATTGAGTTGTTGGATGTCGCCGCTGCGGGTGACCCGACGCGCGGACGAGCTAATCACGCCTACGGTGCCTATCGAAACGATCGAGATGATGAGGATTGCAATGAGCACCTCCGGCAGAGATATCCCGGCATCATCTTGATGCCTCGGCGCAAGCCTGCTCAGTTGTTTGCGGATGGATATTCTCATGATCCTGGCAGCAATCTGAAGCTTCGTACCGCCCGGGTGATGTAATCCCAGATTAAAGGTTGGTCCTTGCCTGTGCCGGAGCCATCGATCACTCCGTATTGCGTCAGAATTGCTTCTACGCCTGAGCCAGGAACAGTGATCTGAACCCCGCCATTGCCTTGGATTTGGTTGCCCCAAAGCACTCCGTTGAATTGTTCGCCGGCACCGCCGCCACCATTAAGTGTGATGTCCCCGATCGGGAAATAGAGAAAGTAAGGATCAGCGGCAGTGCCGCTGTTTCCATTGAGGGTCAGCGCTTGCTTGTCATTAGTTGAAGCGTCTCCGACGCAGCCCTTAGAAGGAGAGGCGGCCTCTCGACAGCCAAATATCTGGAGCTGCAGCACTTTCTGGCCATCGGTGGCTCCTGATGTCTGATTGGCATGCCGAAGCTGACTAGTGCCCGAAGATGACACCTTGGTACCCTCGTCTGAGAAATAAAGCTTCAGTCGTCTATTTGTAGACGTGTTGACATTGATGTCGCCGTCAATGGCCAGCTCTGCAAGGTTGCAGTGAATCGTGGTGACGCCGGTTGATGGGTCGTCGGGGCTTGCCTTGCAATAGGCTGGCAAGTTGGCGTCTGTAACACTATCAACATTGATGGTGGTCAGTGTGCTGGAGCCCGACCCTGTTTCGGTTCGGAAAGCCCCTGCAGTGGCGGAGCATCCAGTGCTGTCCTTTTTGCAGGTGGTGAGTGTGCCTGCCGTTGGTGCCGCGCCCAGTACTGCAGTTGGCCAGATTTCCACATCAGGAAAACTGGCGGGCTTGAGAACCGAAACAACCGGCACGGTTGTGGTTCCAACTGACACGTCGGCCGGGCAGGTGGTACCTGCCGTGCCCAGGCAGACAACGGGATTGATCGGAGTTGTGCCGTTATCGAGCTCGGACTTCTTGCCATTGAGATCGGCATCGCCCACGGTATTTTCACCGACACCGATCAGGAAACCGAAGCCTGGCCCTGTGCCCACCGTGCAGGAACGCAGATCATTGCCGAATTGGGCCAGGGAGCGGCCGCAGCATTTCGGCAGAACTTCCAGTTGCTGATCAACGACGACCGACCCGCTGAGTCGGCCATTATTATAACTGAAGCCACGCACTCTAAGATTAATTGCACCGGCTTGATTGAGCTCGCCGAAGGTTGCACTGGCAGGATTTGGATCAGGCCCAGCAATCGGATCGACACGGATGGTGTTGTCAGCGGCATTAGTGACTAATTGATAGGCATATCGCTCATTGGCCGGACGCGTGGCGTCGATCGCATTGTCCGCGTCGGCGGTGAGGGTGCCGTCGTCGGCCACGTAGATGATCGGATTGGCGGTGGTGGTTCCAGGCACACCGCCGGAGCGGATGAGGTTGAGATCAATGGTGGTGGGCCGAGTGTTCACATTGGCCCGCACGGCGCAGGCGTTCTTGCTGGCGTCGGCCTCGCCCTGGGTCCAGAACCCTCCTCCAGCAGGGTTCCTGGCCAGAAGGCCACGGTTGCTTTCGCGGTTGAGTTCGGCAACGATCCGGTTGATGCCGAGTTCAGCTGCTTCGCGGGAGCGGCGGCTGTCCTGCTGGAACACGGCGCTGAAGATGCCATTGAGGGTCCGGGAGGATACAGCCAAGCTGGTGATCACCACCACAAGGGTGATGATCAAGGCATAGGGCAGTGATGAGCCGGCCTGCGACGCGCGGGCCCGCTGATGCAATCGCTGAAGAAGTGAATCTTGCCGCTGCCAGCGGTGTTGGCTGCTGAACCGGTGGCGTCGGCCGCGAGTGAATGGAATCATCGGTGTGCCTTCACATTTACTCAGGGTTCTCTTGTTCTTTCTTCAGGTGTGCTCTGAAGCCTTGTTCCTCTAATGGGCAACCTAGCTGTGAGAGCCCGATACGACTCCCCGCACCAGGAATTTCTTGATTCCCTCCGTTTCAAAATGGAGTGTGGCCGCTCGAGCGAGGGTGAGCTTGTCCATGCTGTCGCCGTCTGCCTCGCCAGTGCCTGGCTGCAGGGTCTGACCCATCCGCTCAAACGTGGTGAGCAGGTGGCCAGGCCAGGTAGCGGGATCCAGGCGAAGGTGGTGGGCCTGCAAAAGAGCTGCTTCGATTGGGGTGGTCGTGACCGCAGATCCTATGGCGGGCGCCACCAGGAATCCATACGGGGCACCTGAGGTGATCAGGTCCAGTTGAGTGGCAATCAAACGCGAGGCCTCCAGCTGAGCCAGCAACGGTCGCTGGAGCGCCACCTGATCGGCCTGGAGCATCAGGGCAATCAGGCTTGCTGCGTGATAGAAATTGATGTTGAGTGCCTCCGAAAGATACCCAAGGGTTGCCGGACCTGCCGAGAGGCTGCTGATCACCGTGTCGAGGGCAGCGGCATCGGGTTGGATCTCGCCGAAGTTGGTGGTGTACCGGAAGGAGCCGAGCGGCTCAAAGGTGGTGCTCACCAGCAGGGTTGCCCCGAGGCGCTCGCTGAGATCGCTGTTGCTGAGTGGCTGAAAGCCATGCACGAAGAGATCGCGGCGGAAGCGCTTGTTGGTGGCGATGTCAATCACCAGTTCATCTGGCCCCTGGGGCAGATCAACGCCGGCAGCCTGCTGAATGGCAGGCGGCAGCAGGTTCGGGAATAGCTCCGGCAGTGTGGCGCTGCCGATGTAACGGAGCTGGTGGGCCGCCATGCGGGGATGGACGTCGTCCACGTAGAGAGGCTGCCAACCGGCATTGGCGTATTCGTGCAGCAGGTAGTGGGGATCGGTGCGCAGGGTTTCGTTCACCGTGGCGGCAAGACCGGGATAGGCCCGCGCCAGCGGGGAGAGCAGTTCGGCCTCGGGATCGGCGAGCGCGGCCAGCCGCTCGGCAGTGGTGCGGTAGGCGGCGAGAGGATCGCGGGGGTCGCTGCGACGTCGCTCGTGCTCGGCGAGGTGCTGGAAGATGGAAGCGGTGTACCAGCCGGGCAGGGTGTTGTGGGAGCAATACAACAGGCCGCCGATGGCAAGGGCGTCGGCGGCCACTGAGAGCAGGGCCTCGCGCACCTGGGGAGCAACCCAGCTGTACACCCCATGGGCCACCACATAGGCGAAGCGTGCACGGCGATCGAGTGGCGGTTCACCGCTGGCGCTGCCATCCGCCAGCGCGATGAGATCACCATGCACGAAGGTGATGTTGGCCAGGGCGAGCTGGGCCGCGAGCTGGCGGCTGTGGGCGATCTGATCGGCGTGAAAGTCGACCCCCACGAAGGTGCCTTCCGGGTAGGCGGCAGCCAGGAGGCAGAGGTGCAGGCCCATGCCGCTGCCCAGCTCCAGGTAGCGGAACGGTTCCCCTTCCCGGCGCAGGGGCCGGTGACCTTTGATCAACGCCGCGAAATCCAGCCAGTTGGGCGCCATCTCGCGGTAGAAGCCGCAGGTGTAGAGGGCGTTGGGGAAGTAGCCGTGGCTCCAGGAGGCTTCCATCAGGGGGCGACACCCTCGGGTGCCAGGCAATCGCTGGCCAGGCTGGGTGAGAGAGCGGACCCAACCATTCTGCCCGCAGTAGAGGCAGGTACTGCAGCCTGAAGATGGGATTGGTTGGGCTGATGACCGCAGCGGCACTTCAGGCCACAAGGCCCGAGGCAGAGGCAGCTGTTTAGAGGCGTGGAGGCCCTGAGACCCATCTCTGGATATGTTAGTTGCAAAGCGGGAGTCTAGATCTGTGGACAGAATCGTAATCGGATTGTTGATGTCACCGCTGTTGATTGCGATCATTGTAGGAATTGAGAACTCTTCGCTCAGTGGCGGTTATGTTTCGGCGACTAAAATCTCAACAATGGCTCTATTGATTGCTTTGGCTCACTCGCTTCTTCTTGGCCTGCCGCTCTTCTTGCTCTGCCTGAGATTGAAAAATCTGGAATGGTGGGTGGCTGCGATTGCCGGCGTGGTGATCGGACAGCTGGTTCCGCTGATCTTGTTGATCAAAGGATACCCGAGCCTGCGTTTTCCAGTGTATTTTGGCTCCTGGGGGATCTTCGGAGCGGTGGCGTACTGGTGGATCGCCATTCCTGGTAATCCGCGATTCTCATTCGTGCGTAGTCAGTGCCCTAAAGCCGCCATTTTCCCGCTTGCTCTGGGTCTGATCGGCGTTTGCTTCTCCTACCGATTGAATTGAAATCCGGCGATGAGAAGGATGTCGAAACCTGGCGGCGGATGGAAGATCATGCCGCTGTCCAGTTCCGAGTAGCGGAATACTTCCCTCCCAGCGCTGGGGATGGGGGCACTTGATTAGTGCTGCGAAATTCAGCCCGTTACGTGCCTTCTCGCGGAAGATGGCGCTGGTGTGAAGGGCTTTTGGGTAGGTGCGGTGGCTCCAGGCGGGGCCGCAATCGGCCATGCTCAAGGGGCTTCGACAGAACTTATCAAGACTTAATAGGTACTCGGGGATGAGCTGAGTTCAGCACTGAGCCGATGCCCCGCTCTGCTGAAGTAAGGTCTGGCAGGTGTGGCTGGCGTGAATCATTGGCGCAAAAAAAAGCAGCCTTTCGGCTGCCTTGGATTGGATGGAAAAAGGTTGATCAGGCGCGAGTTGGTTGGCAACCTGGGGCTGTACCGGCAGTCCAGCCTGCAGCCGCCGCGCATGTCGTAAGTGACACTTGGCCGGTGGCAGCGAGAGTTGCTACTGCCGAGGCGCTGGTACCGAAAGAGGCTGGATCGGACGTGAAAGTGATCGCTGTACCGGCCGCAGGGCAGGCTGCTGGTGCGGCTGTGACGTTTCCTGGGATAGTCACGGCAGCTTGTTCCCCGGTCACTTGGGCTGCTGCGCAAGCGCGGGCTACGTCAACAACGGCAGTCTGCGCGGCACTGATTCGGGCGCGCCCCTGCTGGTTCAGGAACGCCGGAACGGCGATTGCTGAGAGCACGGCAAGGATGATCACAACAACGAGCAGTTCCACCAGCGTGAAACCTGCCTGAAGGGGGTTGCGGCGCCTGCTGCTGTTCAATGCACGGATGATGCTGCGCTGGGCAAGCAGCGAGCTTTGAAGATGGTGGGTCATTGATCAATCGTGAAATGGAGCCAAGGATGTGATCCTAGGGATTTGATTTATACTATGGGCCTTCAGCTGCCTGCAAACCTTCTGCTGGGCTGAGCCTTGTCTGAGGATTTCATGAATCCCTAGGGCATTTATCGAATTTGTTCGGATTTGGATCTGGTTGTAGGGATGCCAGGGGCTAGGGCGACCGCCACACGCGCGATGGCTTCAAGCTTCTTCTTTGCCCTTCTGTAATGACTATCTGCGTTCTGTAGAAGAGGGCTCCTCTCGCAATCACGCCCAGCCGCAAGATGATGAGAGCAATGCGTGATTATGGGCAGCCTGTTAAGAAGAATGACGGGAGCTTGAAGGGCATGCTTTAATGATACAGTATTTATTGTATGTGTCGGGAGCCGGGCATCAAAGGCTCTGTCCTCGATTGCTGGAGATGCTTGCGGTCCTCTGGCAGGGGGGGAGGGACTATGCCAGCGTCCGACTGGATTTCCCCAGAATTCGAGCATCGCAGTGGAGTTTGCTGCGATGTAGCCGATGGCCTAGATACTGGCTCGAAAACGTTGAGCGGCGTCCCAGCAAGTGGTGTAACTCAGGAGGATCAGCCCCGGCGTAGCCGGGGCTGACGGCTCACCTCCCTCAGATTTCAGCTGTGGCAATGGGTGGGCCGGTCTGTGACCCTGTTCGGAGAA
>NZ_JAYGIA010000027.1:0-21198 GCF_034931165.1 Synechococcus sp. BA-124 BA4
CGCGGCGGCAGCTGCGCACCGTGCTCGGCGGCCTTCTGGCCCAGGACCTCGACGATCAGCCCGCCAGCGAAGCCGATTGGCGGGTTGTCAGTCAGCGGCCGCCCAGCCCCGCCGAGCTCGACGACCTGCGTTTCGCCTGGCGCCTGGTGCGCCACGTGCGCTCCAACGCGATCGTGGTGGCCCGGGGCGGGGTCAGCCTGGGAATCGGTGCCGGTCAGATGAACCGGGTGGGCTCAGCCCGGCTCGCCCTGGAGGCGGCGGGAGCGGGCAGCCGGGGGGCGGTGCTCGCCAGTGATGGTTTCTTCCCCTTCGGTGACACCGTGCGGCTGGCGGCCGACCATGGGATCACCGCGGTGATTCAGCCTGGCGGCAGCGTCCGCGACGGGGAGTCGATCCAGGCGTGTGATCAGCTCGATCTGGCGATGGTCTGCACCGGCCGGCGCCACTTTCTGCACTGAAGGAGCTCTTCACGGATGAGCCTCGCCCGCTGGACGGCACTGGGACGTGATGGAGCAGTAGTTTCGCTGCCAACGGCCTCACCCGTGACCATGCCCGAAGCCCTCGCCTTCAACCTCAATTTCATTCACCCGCTGCTGATGTGGGTGCTGCTGGCCCTCTCCGGCTATGCCCTGTTTCTGGGCATCAAGGCCAAGAAGACCCGCACCGCCGATGCGGCGCAGCGCAAGGAGCTGATCAAGGGCCAGTTCGCCCAGCGCCACTTCCAGATCGGCTCGATCGTGCTGGCGGTGATGGTGCTGGGCAGTTTCGGCGGCATGGCCGTCACCTACATCAACAACGGCAAGCTGTTCGTGGGCCCGCACCTGCTGGTGGGCATCGCCATGGTCAGCCTGATCGCCGTGGCGGCCTCCCTCTCCCCGCTGATGCTCAAGGGCAATCTGATCGCCCGCAAGGCCCACGTCGGCCTGAACATGACCCTGATGACCCTCTTCCTCTGGCAGGCGGTCACCGGCATGCAGATCGTCAACAAGATCTGGACCAACCGCTGAAGCCTGGCTCCGAACTCTCCGAACGGTGTTCAGAAGGGTGCCCGCCGCCGGGGCGGGCAGGGCAGCTGGTGGGTGGCGTGAAAGTCTTCCTGGACTTTCCAGGTGAGCTTCCGGGAGATCTGGCGGACGATCTGACGCAGCAGATGATCGCCGCTGGACTGCACCAGCTTGTCGGGAAGCAGACCGATCACCGCCGGCAACCGGATCCACACGCACAGGTCGAGTTCCCAGCGCACCTGGGTGAGAACGCCCTCCGAGGTGGGATCAGGCTCGGATCCAGAGCCCTCCTCCAGCTGCAGGGCGGCGTTGAATTCGACGTCGTAGATCTCCTGGAGGCTGGCATCGGGGGCGCTTAAGGCCGTGGTGACGATGCGATAGACCCCTTCGCTCTGGGGCAGGAGCTCGAGGCCGATGGTGGGCTCCACCTCGAAGCCGAAATTGCCGAAGCGCCCCAGAGTCAGGGCATAGCCATTGGGCCCGAGGGGTTGCACGGTCATCGGCGCTGCGCAACGCCGGAACCAGCCGTCGTGATGGTCGAGGTAGTCGGCCACGGTGCAGGATGGCGCCCGCATCTCCATCACATCGGCGAAGCGGCTGCTGTAGCGGTTGACCCGGACGTCGTCGCTGTGACGCAGGGGCCCGACCGCGGCAGGCGTGCACGGGGCAGACTCCGGATCCTGGGCAAGGGCCACGGTCGTCGAGGCGTCGCGGGACAGGGCGGTGCTCAAAACTGTTCGATCTCCCCGATGTCCGAGCCAGTACCCCGTGATGGCGGGAGACGATGAATCAATGTAACTGGAGCCGGCCGGGGCAACCGCCGCGCTTGTGACAGCAGCCGCAGCTGAGGACTGAGGGCACTCGCCCTCAGTCGTCGCAGAGCTCCATCAGGTGGCGGATCACGTCCTCCACCACCCGGTCGGGAGTCGAGGCCCCGGACGTGATGCCCACCCGCAGGGGACCTTCCGGCAGGAAAGGTGACAGCACCTCCAGATCCCCGCCCAGGGGCATGTGCTCGATGCGGTTGCCAGGACCGATCCGCTCGGGGGTGTCGATGTGGAAGGAACGGATGCCGCGGCTGATGGCGATCTCCTGAAGGTGCGTGGTGTTCGAGGAGTTGTAGCCGCCGATGACCACCATCAGATCAAGCGGTTCATCCACCAGGGAGAACATGGCATCCTGCCGCTCCTGGGTGGCGTCGCAGATGGTGTTGAAGGCCAGGAAGTGGTCGTTGAGTTCGGCCGGACCGTAGCGCTGCAGCATGGTGCGCTCGAACATGCGGCCGATCTCCTCGGTTTCGCTCTTGAGCATCGTGGTCTGGTTGGCCACGCCCACGCGCACCAGGTCCAGGTCGGGATCGAAGCCCGGGGAGGACGCCTTGGCGAAATGGGTCATGAAGTCCTCGCGATCGCCCTTGCCCAGGATGTAGTCGCAGACCATCTGGGCCTCGGCCAGATCCAGCACCACCAGGTAGGTGCCGGCGAAGGAGCTGGTGGCGAGGGTTTCCTCGTGCTTCACCTTGCCGTGGATGATCGAGCTGAAGGCGTGTTTCTTGTGCTTCTCCACGGTGTTCCACACTTTCGAGACCCAGGGGCAGGTGGTGTCGACGATGTGGCAGCCACGCTCGTTCAGCAGTTGCATTTCCTGCACGGTGGCGCCGAAGGCCGGCAGGATCACCACATCACCGACGCCCACCTCGGAGAAATCCTTGACCCCTTCCTCGACGCGGATGAACAGCACGTTCATGTCGCGCAGATGGGCGTTCACTGAGGGGTTGTGGATGATTTCGTTAGTGATCCAGATCCTCTCGCTGGGATAGTGACGGCGGGTTTCGTAGGCCATGGCCACGGCGCGTTCCACGCCCCAGCAGAAGCCGAAGGCCTCGGCCAGGCGCACGGTCAGCCGGCCATGGCGGAGCTCGTAGCCGTTCTCGCGGATCGTGGCGATCAGCTCACTCTGATAGGCCTGCTCCAGGTTGACCGCCACCTGCTCGCCCAGGCCGAAGCCGCGACGGTTGTAGCGCTCGGAGTGATGCAGCGAGCGTTTGAAGGCGCGGGTGTCCATGTCGTTGCCGCAGGGCAGGCAGGGGCCGACTCTATGGGCTCCTCCCCATCGACGGGCGAAAAAAAGCCCCGGTCGGAACCGGGGCGAGCAGCGACCCTGGGGTCGGAATGGGACGGAGCCGGGGGCTCAGTTCGTGGTGGACGCGAAGTCGGGGTAGGCCTCCATGCCGTGTTCGGAGATGTCGAGACCCTCGATCTCCTCCTTTTCGCTCACGCGGATGCCTCCGGAGAGGCTGCCGATGACCGACCAGGCGATCCAGGAACAGATGACTGCAAAGATCCCGTAGGAAATCACCCCCAGGATCTGAAGACCGAACTGGCCGAAGCCGTGGCCGGTGAGCAGGCCCTTGTCCATGTTGAAGAGACCCACGGCGAGTGTGCCCCAGATTCCGCAGGTGCCGTGCACGGACCAGGCGCCCACGGGATCATCAATGCCGAGACTGTCGATGAAACCGACAGAGAAGACAACGAGGGTACCGGCGATGAAGCCGACGACCCAGGCAGCGGGCATCGAGAAGCCGTCGCAGCCAGCGGTGACCCCGACCAGGCCGGCCAGGATGCCGTTGATGGTCATGGTCAGGTCAGGCTTGCCGGAGGTGAGCTGGGACACCAGGGTGCCGGCGATGCCGCCACCAGCGGCTCCGAGGGTGGTGGTCACCGCGATGTAGGGAACAGCAGCATCCATCGCCAGCTGAGAGCCCGGGTTGAACCCATACCAGCCGATCCAAAGGATCAGGCAGCCCAGGGTGGCGATGGCCAGGTTGTGACCGGGGATGGCCTGGGTCCTGCCGTCGGCGAATTTGCCGATCCTGGGTCCGAGCAGCATGGCTCCGACCAGTCCGGCCCAGGCGCCTACCGAGTGGACCACGGTGGAGCCGGCGAAGTCGATGAAGCCCAGCTGGTTGAGCCAGCCTCCGTTCCATTGCCAGCTGCCGGCGATGGGGTAGATGAAGGCCACCAGCACCAGCGAGAAGATCACGAACTCGCTGAACTTGATCCTCTCGGCCACCAGACCGGAAACGATCGTGGCGGCGGTGCCGGCGAAGGCCACCTGGAAGAGGAAGTCGACCGACGGCACCAGGGCCGCGTCGGTGACCATCTGCGGGGTCACGGTGGGATCGAAGAAGAGGCCGAGTGGCCCACCCTTGCCGTAGAAGAGCCAGCCGGGGATGACCGCCTCCCCGTACATCAGAGAAAATCCGATCAGCCAGTAGGCACTCGCCGCCAGGGCGAAGACGATCAGGTTCTTGGTGAGAATGTTGGTGGCGTTCTTCTGGCGACAGAGACCGGCTTCAACCATGGCGAAGCCGGCGTTCATGAAGATCACCAGGATGGCGGCGATCAACAGCCAGACATTGTTGATCAGGAAAGCCGGCGTGAGCTCCGGCAGCTCGGCGGCGTGGGCGGACAGGTTGAACACCCCGAGGCCGAAGAGGGCCAGGGGCACACAGGCCAGCCAGGTGAGCGTGCGGGAATTGGAGAGACCACGGATGCTGCGCAGCAGCAGTTCGGGAGCCTCGAGCAGACTTGCCTCCTGAAGACGCCGAGGCCGGCGTCGCCCAGGGGCGTGAGGAGCAACTGTCATGGAGCGCAACTTCGCACAGGATTTTGCTGGAAGAGGATGAATCACGCCCGAAGGCGTTCCTACATTGCAAAAGTGCACGCTGCCGAACCAATTGCTGGTGGCATCCGCTACAAAACCCCTGATCCGTTCACGCAGGGAGGGTTTCGGGGTCCCGCGGAATCAGTTCGGCAACACCGAGCCAGCTCACAGCCTCAGCGCTGAAGCGGTAGCGCAGAGGCAGCACCTCCACCCCCGCCGAGAGGGCCTCCCGGAACAGCTCGCCGTAGCGGGGATCGGCCGAATCTCCCGGGGCGAAGGACGTCACGTCGCCGCGGCTCAGGCAGGGAACAAGCAGCCCACGGGCCTCGGGGGCGACCGCCATCAGCTCCAGCAGGTGCTTCTGTCCCCTCTCGGTGACCGTGTCGGGGAAGAGGGCCAGCTCCCCACGGCTCCAGGTGGTGTTCTTCACCTCCAGGTAGATCGGGCGGGGATCCGGGGCCCCGGCGGCTGGGCTCAGCAGCAGGTCGATCCGGCTGCGGCCGCCTTTGCCGTAGGCCACCTCGGCGCGGATCGAGCCGATCGGTCCCAGCCAGGGCTCCAGGCAGCCCGCTTCGATCGTGGCCCGCACCAGCCGGTTGGGCAGAGCCGTGTTCACCCCCACCCAGCAGGGCTCCCCGTCACTGCCGTCCACGAGGGACTGCTCCCAGGTCCAGGCCAGCTTGCGTTCGGGCCTGGGGTCGTGGCGCAGACGCACTCGCCCTCCCTGGAGGAGCACCCCGGTCATCGGGCCCGTGTTGGGGCAATGGGCGGTCACCACCCGGCCGTCAGCCAGTTCCACATCCGCCAGGAAGCGTTTGTAGCGCCGCAGCAGCACTCCCTCCACCAGGTTCTGCAGCGGCAGGATCAGCCTGCCGCCGGGCGGGTCGAGCGAGGGGGCGACGGCACCGGCAGGGCTGGGGCTGGGCTTCGGATCCGGCATCGAGATCAGGGGCTGGCCAGGGGGGGCGGGCTCAGTGGCCCATGGTGCCGCCCGGCCGACGGGCCTCGCAGCGGGCGGCGGGGTGGAGAATCCCCCGGTGGATGGGGCCCAACGGCCTGACTGGATGGCGAAATCCCTGCGGCGCATCGCCTTGATCGTGGCGGTGGCCACGGCCCTGAGCAAGGTGGCCGGTCTGCTGCGCCAGCAGGTGATCGCCGCCGCCTTCGGGGTGGGGGCCGCCTACGACGCCTACAACTACGCCTATGTGCTGCCGGGATTCCTGCTGATCCTGCTGGGGGGCATCAACGGGCCGTTCCACAGCGCCATGGTGAGCGTGCTGGCCCGCCGCCCCCGCGAGGAGGGCGCCCACGTGCTGGCGGCCATCAACACCCTGGTGGGGGTGGGCCTGCTGGCGGTGACGGTGCTGCTGCTGGTGGCCGCCGATCCCCTGATCACCCTTGTGGGGCCTGGACTCGATGCGGAGCGCCACGCCATCGCCGTGCTGCAGCTGCGCTGGATGGCGCCGATGGCCCTGTTCGCCGGCCTGATCGGCCTCGGTTTCGGGGCCCTCAATGCAGCCGATGTCTTCTGGCTGCCGTCGGTGAGCCCGCTGCTGTCGAGCGTGGCGATGATCGCCGGCATCGGCCTGCTCTGGTTTCAGCTGGGAGCAGCGATCGCCCTGCCGGCCACGGCGGTCCTCGGGGGGATCGTGCTGGCGGCCACCACCACCCTCGGGGCGGTGCTGCAGTGGCTGATCCAGCTGCCCGCTCTGGCGAAGCAGGGCCTGCATCGTTTCCAGCTGGTCTGGGACTGGAAGCACGAGGGCGTGCGCGAGGTGATGCAGGTGATGGGCCCTGCCACGCTCTCCTCGGGGATGCTGCAGATCAACGTCTTCACGGATCTGTTCTTCGCCTCCGGCATCGTCGGCGCCGCCGCTGGACTGGGCTACGCCAACCTGCTGGTGCAGACGCCCCTGGGCCTGCTCTCCAACGCGCTGCTGGTCCCCCTGCTGCCGGTGTTCGCCAGGCTCACGGCCCCGGCGGATCGCCCCGCCCTGGTGGACCGGATCCGCCAGGGCCTGATGCTCTCCACGGCCAGCATGATGCCGCTGGGGGCTCTGTTCGTGGCCCTGGCCTCCCCGATCGTGGCCGTGATCTATGAGCGGGGAGCGTTCGACCGGGGGGCGGCGCTGCTGGTGGCCAGCCTGCTGATGGCCTACGGCGTGGGCATGCCGGCCTACCTCGGCCGCGATGTGCTGGTGCGGGTGTTCTATGCCCTCGGCGACGGCACGACCCCCTTTCGCTTCTCCCTGGCCGGAATCGGCTTCAACGTCATCTTCGACTGGATTCTCGTGGGCGGGCCCACTCCCTGGGGGCTGCAGCTGCCCGCCCTGAATTTCGGCGCCCCGGGCCTGGTGCTGGCCACGGTGGCGGTGAATCTGCTCACCTGCGCGGGATTGCTGCTGGCGCTGCAACGGCGCCTGGGGGGACTTCCCCTGCGGGTCTGGGGACGGGACAGCCTGTTGCTGCTTCTGGCCGCCGTGGCGGGCGGGCTGGCCGCCTGGGTGCTCTCCAGCTTCGTGGGCTGGCCAGGCGGACTGCTGGGCCAGCTGCTGCAGGGCTCCCTGAGTGCCGGCCTGGGGCTGGCGCTCTACGGCCTGATCGCCAGCTGGGCTGGGGTACCCGAGGCCCGAGATCTGGTCCTGCAGGTGCGCACTCGTTTCAGTCGGGGGTCCTGAGGGTCACCCGGCGTTCCTCGCGCACCTGGACCGGGATCTCCAGGTGGCTGCGGCCGAGCATCTGGGGGCCATCCACCGAGAAGATCCGCGCCTCGATCCCGAAATCACGAAAGGCGTTCTCCAGTTCCTGGATCAGGGCCTTCTCCACCTGGGCCTCGGCATCGACGACCTTGCCGATCAAGCGGCCGCCCAGGGGACCGATGCGCTGACGCACCACCTCTCGGGCATTGGTGACCTCGATGACCAGCATCCAACGCCTGCAACGGGTTTGAACCTTATTCGCAGCGCAACACCCTGGCAGGCAATGTCGTGGTTCTTCAGCCGCGTCACCCCATCCCGTGGGGCTCAGTGGCCCACGTTCTCGAGCACATCCTCGAGATCGCGCAACTGTCCGGGGGGGAGAAGGCGGGCCAGGGGCAGGCGGCTGGAGCCTCCGCCGATCGGCACCTGGACGGCTTCGAGGGCCTGGCGGGCGCACACCCCTGGCCCCTGATCGAGCCGCGCCGCGCATTCGATCGCCAGGGTCATCGCCAGACCGGCGTCGCCCAGGTAGAGATGCCAGTTCGCCACCTGGATGTACAGGCGGTCGGCCAGGGCCAGGCTCAGCTCCTCGAGTTCGGTTGCCGTCAGGCTCACTGGACCGGTGCGCGCTCAGGCTTCACCTTGGTCGAGCGTCGGGGTTCGTGGCCGCAGCCGCAACACGATGATGAGGTGCAGCAGCCAGCCCGCCCCCCAGGCGAGGCTCAGCCAGCCCAGATGTGTCCAGGGATGGCGCAGCCCCTGAACGAACCACAGGCCCGTGTTCACGGCGGCGAACAGACCGCCATGGAGGCAGAGGTTCACCACCCGCTCGTAGTGGCGGTAGGTCGGGTCGGTGGGGTCGGCAGGGCCGTACCAGCGGATCGGCATGGGGTGGGGAGACTCGGAGCCTGCGGAGGGCCGGTTCGATTGTGCCCCGGCGACAGTTGACGGATGGCCCCCCCGTGCGGTGAGAATGACCGTCATGCGCTTGTAGCTCAGCGGATTAGAGCATCTGACTACGGATCAGAGGGTCGGGAGTTCGAATCTCTCCAGGCGCGCTTCGAGAACCGTCCGACACCGGACGGTTTTTTTCTGGCTTCGGCATCCCCGAGGCATTCCTGGAGCCCGGCAGGAGCGCTGGGTTGATTTCTTACGATGGAAGCCTCGCGCCTTCCCGTCGACACCATGGTGGATGCCACCGGTACGCCTCTGAACCAGTCCCTGGCGGCCGGTGATCCCGCCATCGCCGCCCTGATCGGTCGGGAGCTGGAGCGTCAGCAGAGCCATCTCGAGCTGATCGCCAGCGAGAATTTCGCCTCCAGGGCCGTGATGGAGGCCCAGGGATCGGTGCTCACCAACAAGTACGCCGAAGGCCTCCCCCACAAGCGTTACTACGGAGGCTGTGAGCATGTCGACGCGATCGAGGAGCTGGCCATTGCCCGGGCCCGCCAGCTGTTCGGGGCCGCCTGGGCGAACGTGCAGCCCCACAGCGGTGCCCAGGCCAACTTCGCCGTGTTCCTGGCGCTGCTTCAGCCCGGTGACACGATCCTGGGCATGGACCTCTCCCATGGCGGCCATCTCACCCATGGATCGCCGGTGAATGTCTCGGGCAAATGGTTCAAGGCCGTCCATTACGGCGTCGATCCCCACACCCATCAGCTCGACTACGACGCCATCCGGGCCCTGGCGGAGCAGCACCGCCCCCGCCTGATCATCTGCGGCTATTCCGCCTACCCCCGCACGATCGACTTCGCGGCCTTCCGCTCGATCGCTGATTCCGTCGATGCCTTCCTGCTGGCCGACATGGCCCACATCGCCGGTCTGGTGGCGGCAGGGGCCCATCCCAGCCCCATTCCCCACTGCCATGTGGTCACCACCACCACCCACAAGACCCTGCGAGGGCCCCGTGGCGGTCTGATCCTCTGCAATGACGCCGAGTTCGGCAAACGCTTCGACAAGGCCGTCTTCCCCGGCAGTCAGGGCGGGCCCTTGGAACATGTGGTGGCCGCGAAGGCGGTGGCCTTCGGTGAGGCCCTGCAGCCCTCCTTCCGGGCCTACAGCCAGCAGGTGATCCGCAATGCCCAGGTCCTGGCCGAGCGGATTCAGGAGCGCGGCATCGCCGTGGTCTCCGGGGGCACCGACAATCACCTGGTGCTGCTCGACCTGCGCTCGATCGGCCTCACCGGCAAGGTGGCCGACCTGCTGGTGAGCGAGGTGAACATCACGGCCAACAAGAACACCGTGCCGTTCGATCCTGAATCGCCCTTCGTCACCAGTGGTCTGCGCCTCGGCACCGCCGCCCTCACCACCCGGGGCTTCAACACCGATGATTTCGTCGAGGTGGCCGATGTGATCGCCGACCGGCTGCTTCATCCCGACGACAGCGTCATCGAGCTGCGCTGCCGTGAGCGCGTGCGGGCCCTCTGCGAGCGCCATCCTCTCTACGGGCCTAGCCGCATTCCTCTGCCGGCCTGACCCTCACTGCCTAAGCTTTGGCCTCGATCAGGTCCCTGCATGGCTCCACCCGCGACGTTGATCCCAGCGTTGCCCAGCCCCGGGCCCGGGGCCGTCAGCGGGTTGTCGCCATTCCCCGGTGATCGGATGATCGCCTGTTGCTCGTGAGCATGGCCGCCAGTCCGCTCGCCGCGGCCTTCCTGACCTTCCTGATCGCGGCGCTGCTCACGGCTCTGATCGTGCCGCTGGTGCGACGCGTGGGGCTGCGCTACGGCCTCTTCGACCCTCCCGACACGCGCAAGCAGCACGACATCCCGATGGTGCGGCTGGGGGGGATCGGCATGGTGGCGGGGTTTTCCCTGGCCCTGGCCTTCACCTGGGCCCTCGGGGGCTTCGGCAACCTGGCCCCGGACAGGGACCAGCTCATCTGGACCACCCTGGCCGGCGCACTCTGTTATTTCGTCATCGGGCTGGCCGATGATCTCTTCGCCCTGCCCCCCCTGCCGCGCCTGGCCGGCCAGGTGGCCGTGGCCATGGCCGTCTGGAGCCAGGGGGTGCGCATCGGAGCGATCGATCTGCCCCTGGGCTTCTTCGGCCTGCCCGCTCTGGCCTTCTCGCTTCCCGACAGCCTCAGCCTGCTGGCCACGGTGATCTGGCTGGTGGGCATCACCAACGCCATCAACTGGATCGATGGGCTCGATGGCCTTGCTGCCGGCGTGGGTGGCATCGCGGCAGTGGGGTTGCTTTCGGTGAGTTTCAGCCTGCAGCAGAGCGCCGCCGGTCTGCTCGCCGCCGCCCTGGCCGGCGCCTGCCTGGGGTTCCTCCGCCACAACTTCAACCCCGCCCGCATCTTCATGGGGGATGGCGGCTCCTATTTCCTCGGCTTTGCCCTGGCGGCGATCAGCATCGTCGGTCCGGCCAAGGGGCTCACCACCGTCAGCCTGCTGTTCCCGCTGCTGATTCTCTCGCTGCCCCTGGCCGATATGTCGGCCGTGATCATGGGCCGGCTCAGCGAGGGTCACTCCCCCTTCTATCCCGACCGTCGCCATCTCCACCACCGGCTGCTGCGGGCCGGCCTCAGTCACCGCCGCACGGTGCTGCTGATCTACGCCTTCACCCAGTGGCTGGTGGCCCTGGCCCTGGTGGCGGCCAATGTGGAGCTGCGCTTCCTCTGGCTGGCGTTGGCCACCGCGGTGCTGATCGGCGCGGTGCTGGGATCCCGTCGTCAGCTCACGGCTCCTGACATCCACTCCTCCTGCGACGCGGCCCGCGATGCCAACCCCTGAGCCGGGTACGCCGGTTGCTGAGATCCTCTGCATCGGCACCGAGCTCTTGCTCGGCAACATCCTCAACAGCAACGCGCGCTGGCTGGCCGAGGAACTGGCCGCTCTGGGTCTTCCCCACTATCGCCAGACGGTGGTTGGTGACAACCGCGAGCGGCTGATCCAGGTGGTTCTCGAGGCCTCCCGGCGCTGCAGCCTGCTGGTCTGCACAGGTGGGCTCGGCCCCACGCCCGATGACCTCACCACCGAAGCCCTGGCGGCGGCCTTCCAGACTCCGCTGATCGAGCGACCCGAGATCTGGACCGAGATCCAGGCCAAGCTCAGGGGCCGGGGGCGGCCCATCGCCGCGAGCAACCGCAAGCAGGCCCTCCTGCCGGAGGGGGCCGAGCTGCTGCCCAATCCCACCGGCACGGCGCCCGGAATGATCTGGAGTCCTCGACCCGGCTTCACCCTGCTCACCTTCCCCGGTGTGCCGGCAGAACTGCAGGCGATGTGGACGACGACCGCCGTGCCTTGGCTGCGACGCCGTGGCGGGGCTTCAGCGGCGGTGTTCGAGAGCCGCCTGCTGCGGTTCTGGGGCATCGGCGAATCGGAACTGGCCGAGCAGGTCGCCGATCTGCTGGCGCTGGAGAATCCCTCCGTGGCTTCCTACGTCGGTGACGGGGACGTGAAGCTGCGGATCACGGCCCGGGCCACCACCAGTTCCGAGGCCCTCTCCCTGCTGAAGCCGGTTGCCGCAGATCTGCGCCAGCGCACCGGCCGGCTCTGCTACGGCTCCGACGAGGACACTCTGGCCGCCGTGGTGCTGGAGCGCCTGCGGCAGCGGGGCCAGACTCTGGCCGTGGCCGAGTCCTGCACCGGGGGAGGGATCGGCGCGGCCATCTCGGCTGTGCCGGGGGCTTCAGAGGTGTTCCTCGGCGGGGTGATCGCCTATGCCAATCGGATCAAATGCGACCAGCTCGGCGTGGCGGCCGACCTGCTGGAGACCCATGGGGCGGTGAGTGATCCTGTGGCGATCGCCATGGCCAGCGGCGTGCGTCAGCGCTTTGCCAGTGACTGGGCCATCGCCGTGACGGGGATCGCCGGCCCAGGCGGCGGCAGCGAGGCCAAGCCGGTGGGGCTGGTCCATATCGCCGTGGCGGGGCCCGATGGTTGCCGGAGCGAGGCGGTGCGTTTCGCCGGCCGCCGGGGTCGCCGCTGGATCCAGCTGCTCACCGTGGGCGAGGCTCTGGACCATCTGCGGCTGCGACTCGTGGACTAGGGGCACCTACGTGAACACGAGGCATCAAACCGACAGGATTACGGCCTCAGCATGGTGTTGATGCGCCAGAGGTTGTGATCGACTGACTTAGACTTCTGTACGTCGCTCAGACCGAGTTCACCCATGACAACACCCTGGTAATGTCGACACCATCCATTGATCTGGCCCAGCATATCCTGCTTCAGTTCGGAATCATTCTGGCCGTAGGTTCTGCCAGCGCGGTATTCGCGCAGAAGTTGAGAGTGCCGGATGTTGTTGTCTTCCTTTTCATCGGAACGTTGCTTGGCCCAGAAATGCTCGGCCTTCTCGATATCAAGGTGGATTCGACGCTCAATCAGGTGTTGTTGATCTTCGGTTCCTGTTACATCCTTTTTGACGGCGGTGCGTCACTGCGCCTGCCTGTGCTCAAGGAGGTCTGGATCACAATTCTGAGCCTCGCCACGTTTGGTGTTCTCATCACTGCGGCCGTCACGGCTGTGGCGGCATTTTATTTCCTTGGTATTCCCTGGATTCAGGCCCTTCTCCTGGCCACGGCCATAGCCTCCACCGATCCAGCCACGCTGGTTCCAGTGTTCCGTCAGGTGAGAATCAGGGATCGTGTCGCCCAGACCGTGATCTCCGAGTCGGCCCTCAACGATGCCACCGGAGCCATCCTCACTTTCGCCGTTCTTGGTGTGGCGATGGGGCAAGGGCAGTTTTCTCTGTCCGAATCTCTGCTTGGACTGCTGCATCAGTCATTTTTCGGTCTGGTCGCCGGCCTTCTTCTCGGATATCTTGCCTCCACACTGATTGCCCATGAAACGTTCGGATTCCTGAAGGACTATTCACCAGTCGTTTCCCTCATGGCGGTGATCGGGGCCTACCTCAGTGCGAGCGGTCTGCATGCCAGTGGGTTCATGGCTGTGTTTGTCTTCGGATTCATGGTCGGGAACAAGGACGCGTTCGGATTCGCCATGAAGGAGGGTGAGCAGCAAAAACTCGATGATTTCGTGACGACCACGGCTCTGATCATGCGCATGTTCATCTTCTTCCTCCTGGGCAGTCAGGTTGATTTCGGCCTGATCATCCAATATCTCATCGGTGGTGTGGGAGTCGTTGTTGTGTTCATGCTGGTCGCCCGCCCGCTCACCGTGTTCCTCTGCGCGCTCCCCGACCGGCGGGCCCGCTGGTCGCTCAAGGAGCTGCTGTTCATGTGCTGGACCCGGGAGACCGGTGTCATTCCCGGCGCCCTGGCTGGACTGCTGCTCGGAATCGGTGCACCTGGAGCGAAACTGATCGCCTCAGTGACCTTCATCGCGATTCTGATGACGATCCTGATCCAGGCCACAACGACCCGCTGGCTCGCTTCTCGACTCGGCCTGCTCGAGGACAGCCTGCCCCTGCCCCTGCCCCAGGGCTGAACCGGCAAGGTCCTCAGCCGCTGACTGGGCAGGGTCCTCGTATGGTTGTTTTGGACGTCAGAGATGAGTGGTGAGCGCCGGCACGCTGTACGACAAGGTCTGGGACAGGCACCGTGTGGCCGAGCTGCCTGGAGGCTCCACCCAGCTGTTCATCGGCCTGCACCTGATCCATGAGGTGACCAGCCCCCAGGCCTTCGCAGCCCTGAAGGAGCTGGGTCTGGGTGTGCGCCACCCCGAGCGGACCGTGGCCACGGTCGATCACATCGTGCCCACCACGTCCCAGGCCCGTCCCTTCGCCGATTCCCTCGCCGAGGAGATGCTCTCCACCCTGGAGCGCAACTGCACGGAGCACGGCATCACCCTGCATGGCCTCGGCAGTGGCCGCCAGGGGATCGTCCATGTCATCGCCCCGGAGCTGGGCCTCAGCCAGCCGGGCATGACGGTCGCCTGCGGGGATTCCCACACCTCCACCCACGGGGCCTTCGGGGCGATCGCCTTCGGCATCGGCACCAGCCAGGTGCGCGATGTGCTCGCCAGCCAGAGCCTGGCGATGAGCAAGCTCAAGGTGCGGCGGATCGTGGTGGAGGGCAGCCTCCAGCCGGGCGTGTTCGCCAAGGACCTGATCCTCCACGTGATCCGCAGCCTGGGGGTGAAGGGCGGCGTGGGTTACGCCTACGAATTCGCCGGATCCTGCATCGAGGCCCTCTCGATGGAGGAGCGGATGACCCTGTGCAACATGGCGATCGAGGGGGGTGCCCGCTGCGGCTACGTCAACCCCGATGCCACCACCTTCGCCTACATCAAGGGCCGGCCCTTCGCACCCGAGGGGGTGGCCTGGGAGCGGGCTGTGAGCTGGTGGAGAACCCTCGCCAGCGAGCCTGACGCCGTGTTCGACGACGAGGTGCGCTTCGATGCCACCACGATCCCACCCACGGTCACCTGGGGGATCACCCCGGGCCAGGGGATCGGGGTCGATGAGACGGTGCCCACCCTTGAGCAGATGCCTGCGGAGGAGCGCCCGATCGCCGAAGAGGCCTATCGCTACATGGATCTGGCTCCTGGAGCACCGATCCGTGGCCTGCCTGTGGATGTCTGCTTCATCGGCAGCTGCACCAATGGCCGGCTCAGTGACCTGCGTTCAGCGGCAGCGGTGGCCCGGGGCCGACAGGTGGCTCCAGGCATCAAGGCCTTCGTGGTGCCCGGATCCGAGCAGGTGGCGGCCCAGGCCCGGTCGGAGGGGCTCGACCGGCTGTTCCAGGAGGCGGGCTTCGAATGGCGTGAACCCGGCTGTTCGATGTGCCTGGCGATGAATCCGGACAGGCTGGAGGGCCGCCAGATCAGTGCCAGCTCCAGCAACCGCAATTTCAAGGGTCGGCAGGGTTCCGCCTCTGGCCGCACTCTGCTGATGAGCCCGGCGATGGTGGCCGCGGCCGCCGTGACCGGCCGGGTGAGTGATGTGCGCGAGCTGCTGCAGACCCCCTCCGCAGTCGCCTCCGTCTCTGCCGATCCCAGGCCGTTGGCCGTGTCCCCTTCCCTGCTGCCGTGACTGACTCCCCTTTCCCCTTCGGCCCGATTCCCGCTGTTGAGGGCCGTGTCGTCGTTGTCAGCGGCGATGACATCGACACCGACCGGATCATTCCGGCCCGTTATCTCAAGAGCGTCACCTTCGAGGGGCTTGCCGAAGGGGCCTTCGCCGATGACCGCCTCGAGCTGGAGGGCTCCCACCCCTTCGACCGTCCGGAGCATCAGGGGTCCACGATTCTGGTGGTGAACCGCAACTTCGGTTGCGGCTCCAGCCGGGAGCATGCTCCCCAGGCCCTGATGCGCTGGGGCATCCGTGCGGTGGTGGGCGAGAGTTTTGCCGAGATTTTCTTCGGCAACTGCCTGGCTCTGGGGATCCCCTGCCTCAGCGGTGATCACGCCACGATCCTGGCGCTGCAGCAGCAGGCCCTTGCCGAGCCCTCCGCCGGATTTCAGCTGGATCTGGCCACGGCGGAGATTCTTGGTCCGGCCGCTGCCGGCTTGGAGGAGTCGGCGCAGCGCTGGAGCCTGGAGCTGGCCGCGGGCCCTCGGCAGATGTTGCTCAGCGGCCAGTGGAATGCCACGGGCCAGCTGCTGTCCCACGAGGAGGAGCTGAGCCGGACGGCGGCACGCTTGCCCTATCTGGACAGCTTCGCCCTGGCCTGAGAGTCAGAACGGGTTCCGTTGTGCTCCTCCGGCACCACTGAGCTCAGGCCGGAAGGGGACGAACGGCACCCCCGTCCCCTTGAAGCCGAAGTCGTTGAGGCGGATCCTTACCCCACCGATGCCCTCATAGGGGCTGTAGAAGACGCTGAGGGCGTAGGAACGGCGCTGCCAGCGCAACTCCACGTAGGAACCGGTCAACTCGCCGTAGTTCGTTGAGGAGGGGTCCACGTTGATGCCGATCCCGCCGTTGAACAGCAGCGGACCGGCAATCTGCTGGGTGAGACCGATGCCCACGGTGCCGAGATCCACGGCTGCGTCGAAACCGAAGGGGCTGAGGCCGTTGCGCAGGGTCAGGCCACCGGTGACCGTGAGCTGGGTGAAATCGAAGAAGCGCTTGTTGAAGTGACCGAGGGTGAGGGTGGGACCACCGGAGATCGAGAAGGTGTTCTGATAGGTGCCGTCACCGAAGTAGGCCAGATTCCCTGAAAGATTCGTGTTCAGGGTCAGCCCAGGGACGATCGGCTCCGGGGAGTAGCGCAGAGCCCCATCCGGCGTGGAGGGCAGCTCACGGCCGCGCCACAGCTCCAGGGAGCTGTTCAGTGAAGCCACCGCATTGGCTCGCCAGAGCTGGGCAAGGTTTCTCGATTCCCTGCCGCTGCTGAGGAACTCGTTGCTCTGGTAGTTGCCCAGCCCCACCCGCCAGAAATAGCGGTTGCTGAGCTTGCCCCAGTCGGGGAGGGTCTCGTCTTTCTCGAGGGAGGCGCCGTAGGCCGAATAGACGTCCTGCTCGCCGAGGGATCCATTCCAGATCCTGAAGCGGTAGGCCGCGAAGAGACGGGCCGTTGTGGAGCCCACCAGAGGGAGGTTGATGTTGCGATCCATCTGGCCCCAGCTGCGGGTGCCGTTGGCGATGTTCTCGGGATTGAAGGTGGAGATGTCGAGATTCAGGCTGGTGTTGAATCCCAGCAGCGGCGTCTTCAGCCTGGCCTCCAGGCCGAACAGATCGCCCAGGGTGTTGTCCTGGCTCACCGAGGGTCCGGTGGCCTGGCCGCCTGGGAGGGGATAGCTGTCGGTGGTGCCCTTGTAGGCACGCTCGAGCATGAACTGGGGCTCCAGTTCCAGGGTTCCCTTCTCCCCGATCCGGATCGGCCGCAGACGCCGGCCCACGTAGAAGCCGTCCCGGTCCTCCTGATCGACCCCCAGCACCCAGCGGTTCTCCACCTCCTGCTCTTTGCGGATGCGCGTGCGCGTGGTCACGGGAATGGCGAGACGGTCTTCCAGGATCAGCCGGTTGCGCTTGGAGGTGATCAGCAGATCGCCGTTGGCGTCCTGGGTGACCACCACCTGATCCGCATCCATCCACGACTGGGACGGTGTGAAGGGGTCGTTGCTGAAACTGGCGCGGTCGCTGCGCCAGCCGTTGGGGGTGAGCACGATCCTCGCGGCCTGATAGCGGAGATGGGTGAGGGTGCCCTGCACCGCCTGGCGGTTCTCGTCCGAGCGCAGCCCCCGCACCTGGGGTGGCTGCGCCGGGCCGAAGTCGCTGTCCTGGTCTGTGGTCACCGCGTTGGCACCACCAGCCTGACGACTGCGCTCGATCACCAGCCCTTCCCGTCTGCTCACCTCGGAGATGCGCTGCTCGATCGCGGCGGCGGCGGCGGCGCGCTTGCGTTCCTGGTCGCGCATGGCCCGGAACGAAGGTCGGCTCCCGCTCCCCTGGGTGCCCTGGGCCGCATCAGCGCCGCTGGCAGGTGTCGGTGGCTCCTGCTCCGGCTGCGGTGCCTCACCGCCCATGGCCACCTGCTCGAGGGCCTCGGGCAGGGAGCGGGGGCGGTCCGGGGGTTCGGCGCCACGGTTGGGGCAGCCCTTGGCCGGGCGCAGCGTGGCCTGCGGATCACCCTTGGGCGGAGGATCGCCCCCGAAGCGGTAACGCAGGCCCAGCAGGTAGGCGTTGCTGCCCTCCCGGACGCCGTTGTAGGTGCCGAAGGCTCCGGAGCGGTGGTGAATCCGCCCCACCATCGACCACTGGGGCGAGAGGGATCCCTCGATCTCAAAGCCCAGATAATTGAGGAACCGGGCCGACTTCTCCCGGTAGGTGTTCTCGTAATTGCTGAGGTTGGTGTTGAGGCTCACCCCCTGCACGAACCCCAGGCTAAGCCAGGGTTGCAGCCAGGCCCGCAGGCCGATGCCGCCGGTGAACTCGCCGAAGCTCTGGGCGGAGGTGGAGAGGTTGGCCACCTCGGAGGCGGTGAACGGCCCGGTGTAGCGCCCGCCCTTCTGAGCCGAGGCCCAGTGGCCGAGCGCGTTGAAATCCAGCTCCAGGGCGAAGGGGCCGGCCTTGATCAGTCGCTTCTGCAGGCCAGCGCCCAGGACCCGCTCCGGCCGGAAGACACCCTGACCGGTGAAGGTCTGGCCGAAATCGGAGTGGAACATCTGCCCGCCCCAGAGGGTGGCACTCCAGGGGTGGGGGTGCCAGTCAGGGATCTCGGGCAGCACCGTCGGACAGGCGATCGGCTGGGGCTCGGGGAGCGGCTGGGAGGGGTCCTGCTCGACGTCGAGATCCTCCAGGCTGGTTTCGAGGTCGAGAACTCCGTAGACATCCTCCATCTCGCCTTCGCCTTCGATCAGGCCGTAGCGGAGCATGCTGCCCTGCAGGTACTGCTGGCCACGCCAGAAGCGCACGCTGCCCGTGGCGTAGAGGGTGCGGGTGGTGGTGTCGTACTCGAGGCGTTCCGCCATCAGCCGGCCGCCGGCCAGCACGGCCTTGGCATTGCCGGTGGCCACGTAGCGATTGATCACCAGGTCAAACCCCTGTTGATCAGCGCTGATCTCCAGTTCCTTGGGAGGGGTCTTGACGGCAGGTTCCGAGGCGGCTGTTCCCTTGTCTTCGGGGGGAACAGGCGGTTCAGCCCCTGCCGGTTCAGTCGGACGTGGGATCGGAGCGGGCTCGGATTGGGCGGCGCCGGGCTCGCTGGTCGTGCCGTCGGCTCCTGTGCCGACCGATCCCACGGCGGAATCGACTGGCTTCCCTTCAGGGACCGCCGGGTCGCCGCCGCTGACACCGGCTTCACTCTGGAGTGCTGGTGGGGGATCTGAGCTCAGGGTCTGGGCCCGGCTCACCGCCGGTGTTGCCAGGGTTGCCGCGCCCACCAGTCCGATGGTCCACCGGATAAGCGTTGCTGAGGGCACCACATCTCCAGGACCGCGGCCGATCCTGCCATGCCAGGGATGGCGCGGGTGTGCTGCTCAGACGGCTTGATGCAGTGACCCCTCCCTCAGTGGACGGTTTTCAGTCTTCGAGATCCTTGCGGCTGGGGGTCCGGCTGGGATCGCTGGCCAGGAAGCCGAAGACGAAGATGCCGATGAAGAAGAAAACGACCGAGTAAACGGAGATCTTGAGGGCGAGCATGGTTCCGTCCGGCGGGTGACAGGGAGTGACAGGCGCCAGGTGGGGCCTGAACGACCCTGCGGCAGCGGCATCATCCTATGGGTCGCTGATGGCCGGGATCGATGACGCAGGGCCTGGATCCCCAGCTTCCCCCCGAGATTGAAACGTTTCGATCACGTTCGAGACTGGACCTGCTCTCCTCCTGGCGGCTGCGTGGCGCTGATGGGGCCTGGCAGGACGCCCTGGCCGACCCCTGGGCCCGCCTCCATCGTCCCGACTGGCACGCCCGTGGTCTGATGGCCTGGCCGCGCGGTGGGCAGACCCGGCATCTGGTGCTGGAGCTGGGCTGTCCCCCCAGCTGGCGTGGCCGGGCACCGGCCCTGGCTCGCCTGGTGTTGCGCTGGTGGGCCGACGCCGCCGAACTCAGGGTCGACGGCCGCACGGTCCACCGCGGTGACCTGTTCGACAGCTCCTGCCGCTGGGCCCTGCCCCAGCGCTGGTGGGAGGGGGAGACGTTGCTTCTGGAACTGGAGCTGCGCAGTCCGCTCCACGACGACGGCGCCCTGATGCTCAGCCGGATCGAGGCGGAACCCCTGGATCCCGCTGACCCGGATGGCCTGCTGGCGCTCACGCGGCTGGAGCTCGCACAGCTGCGGCAGGCCTCGCCGGGGGAACCCGGCGGGTTCCATCTGCTCGGCCATGCTCACCTCGACCTGGCCTGGCTCTGGCCCGTGGCCGACACCTGGCAGGCCGCCGAGCGCACCTTCCGCTCGGCCCTCGGCCTGATCGGGCACCACAGCGAGCTCCACTTCGGCCATTCGACACCGGCGCTGTACGCCTGGCTGGAGCTTCACCGGCCCGAGCTGTTCGGGCGGATCCGCTCCGCGATGCGGGCTGGCCGCTGGGAGCCGATCAATGGCCCATGGGTGGAAACCGACTGCGTGCTGGTCGATACGGCCTCGCTTCTGAGGCAGTTCCAGGAGGGCCAGGCCTACAGCCGCCGCACCTTCCCCGAGTGGGAGCATCATCTGGCCTGGCTTCCCGACAGCTTCGGCTTCGCCGCAGGTCTGCCGGCGGTGGCCGCAGCCACCGGGGTGCGCTGGTTCTGCACCCACAAGCTGGCCTGGAACGCCACCACCCCTTTCCCGCACCGGCTGTTTCGCTGGCGCAGCCGCTGCGGCGCCGAGGTGCTGGCTCTGATGAGTGCCCCGATCGGAACGGATGGCGACCCGCTGGCCATGGAGCGCTACCGGTTGGAGTGGCAGGCGGCCACGGGTGTCGCTGAGGCGCTCTGGCTGCCGGGGGTGGGGGATCACGGCGGTGGGCCCACCCGGGAAATGCTGGAGCAGCTGGATCTCTGGCGTGACAACGACGCCACGGCGCCCCAGCGGCACGGCAGCCTGCGCGACTATCTGCGTCGGCTGGAGCCCCTGCACGCCCGGCTGCCCGTCTGGCGCGATGAGCTCTACCTGGAGCTGCACCGGGGTTGCGCCACGACCCGCCCCGACCAGAAGCGCCACAACCGCACCCTGGAGCGGCTGCTGCGCGAGGCCGATCTCGCCACCGTTCTGCTCGGGGATCCGGGCCATTGCCTGGAGCCTTCGGGCTGGCGGGATCTGCTGTTTCAGCAATTCCACGACATCCTGCCGGGCACCTCCATCCCGGAGGTGTTCGAGCAGGCCGAACCCCAGTGGAGAGCGGCGCGCCGCCGGGCGTCCCACCGCCGTGATCGGGCGCTGTGGGCCTGGCTGGAGAGCGGTGGGGCCCCTGCCCAGGGGATGGGCGGCGAGGTGGAGCCGTGGTGGTGGGCCCAGCTGCAGCCCCTGCCGGCCGCCGCAGACCAGGCCGATCTGGAG
>NZ_JAYGIA010000028.1:0-20582 GCF_034931165.1 Synechococcus sp. BA-124 BA4
GCTCGGTGCTGGGCCTGGGCGGTTTTGCCCTGACCCTGGCCGTGCCCTGGCCGGCGGGCAGCGCCTGGCCCCTGCCGCTGCTCTTCGGCGCCCGGCTGATCGATGGGGTGAGCGGTGGGACGGCCGCCACCGCCGGCGCGGTGCTGGCCGACATCAGCCCTCCTGAGAAGCGGGCCAAGGCCTTCGGGCTGATCGGCGTGGCCTTCGGGCTGGGGTTCATCCTCGGGCCTGCCCTGGGGGGGCTGCTGGCGGGGGTGAGTGTGACTCTGCCACTGCTGCTGGCGGTGGCGGTGGCGGCCGTGAACCTGGTGCTGGTGCTCACGGTGCTGCCGGAAACCCATCCCCCGGCCGCGCGCCTGGCCCTGCCCCGCAAGCGGGAGCTCAATCCGCTCACCCAGCTGATGCGGGTGTTCCGCAACCCCCGGGTGCGACGGCTCAGCCTGGCCTTCTTTCTGTTCTTTCTGGGCTTCAACGGCTTCACGGCCGTGCTGGTGCTCTATTTCAAACAGGTGTTCGGCTGGGGGCCGGAGCTGGCGGCCATGGCCTTCCTGGTGGTGGGTGTGGTGGCCACGGTGGTGCAGGGCGGCCTGATCGGACCGCTGGTGCAACGGTTCGGCGAAGGGCGCCTCAGCCTGGCGGGCCTGGGGCTGGTGGTCATGGGCTGCCTGCTGATTCCCCTGGCCACGGAGGCCACGGCTCTGCCGGTGGTGTTCACCGCCCTGCCCCTGCTGGCCTGCGGCACCGGACTGGTCACCCCCTGCCTGCGCAGCCAGGTGTCGCGCCGGCTGGATGACAGCGGCCAGGGAGCGGCCCTGGGCAGTCTGCAGGGCCTGCAGAGCCTGGGCAGTTTCATCGGCCCGCCCCTCGCTGGCCTGGCCTATGACCTGGTGGGCAGGACCAGCCCCTTCTGGGCCGGCATCGCCCTGTTCCTGGTGGTGGCCCTGCTGGTGGCAGGAGGTGGACCCCTCAGCCGCGTCTCGACAAGTAAGCCCACGACAGTGCCTCCAAGGCCTTGATTGCTACCTTCCCCCCAAGAGCCCCAGCCATGGATCCGGTGATGAATGAACCCGTCGTGGCACCGGAGCTCTACATCAACCGGGAGCTGAGCTGGATCGCCTTCAACAGCCGCGTGCTGGCCCAGGCCCTCGAACCCACCACGCCATTGCTGGAGCAGGCGAAATTCAGCGCCATCTTCAGCAACAACCTCGATGAGTTCTTCATGGTCAGGGTGGCGTCCCTGAAGTCGCAACTGGAGGCGGGCCTCTCCACCCTCAGCGACGACGGGCTCACCCCCAGGCAGCAGCTGGAGGCCATCCAGCAGAAACTGCGCCCGCTCCTGGAGCAGCAGCAGGCCCACTACCGCCATCACCTCAAGCAGGCGCTGTTCGATCAGGGTGTTCAGCTGATCGACTACCAACGCCTGAACAAACAGCAGAAGACCTGGGTCAACTCCTATTTCCGGACGGCCATCTTTCCGGTGCTCACCCCCCTGGCGGTGGACCCGGCCCATCCCTTCCCGTTCATGAGCAACCTCAGCCTGAACGTGGCGGCGCTGATCCGCGATCCCGACACCGGACAGCAGCAGTTCGCCCGCGTGAAGGTGCCCACCAAGACCCTGCCGCGCTTCGTCGAGATTCCCACCGAGCTCTGCACCCGCGAGCCTTCTCCCGTCTACACCGTGGTGCCCCTGGAGCAGGTGGTGGCCTTCAACCTGCAACTCCTCTTCCCCGGGATGACGATCGAGGGGCATTACTTCTTCCGCATCACCCGCGACGCCGACCTGGAGCTGCGGGATCTGGAGGCCGACGACCTGATGGAGGCCCTGCAGGAGGGCCTGCGCAAACGCCGCCGCGGTGGTGAGGTGGTGCGGCTCGAGGTGGCCGACGAGATGCCGGAGGAAGTGGTGGATCTGCTGATGGAGGGCACCGATGTGGATTCGGCGGACCTCTACCGGATCAATGGTCCCCTCGGGCTTGACGACCTGATGCGCCTGCTGGCGATCCCCCTGCCCCAGCTCAAGGACAAGCCCCACCAGGGCCGCACCGCCCCGGCCCTGGCCAGGGCTCAGAAGAGCCGCCTGGGGGATGGCTCGATCAAGGCGGAGGAATTCGAAAGCATCTTCGCCGCGATCCGCCGCAGCGATGTGCTGCTCCACCACCCCTACGACCTCTTCTCCACCTCGGTGGAGGAGTTCATCAACCAGGCCGCCGACGACCCCTCGGTGCTCGCCATCAAGATGACCCTCTACCGCACCTCCAAGGATTCGCCGATCATCGCGGCGCTGATCCGTGCCGCCGAGAACGGCAAGCAGGTGATGGCCCTGGTGGAGCTCAAGGCGCGCTTCGATGAGGACAACAACATCCAGTGGGCCCGTCAGCTGGAGCACTCCGGCGTTCACGTGGTCTATGGCGTGCTGGGCCTCAAGACCCACACCAAGATCATGCTGGTGGTGCGCAAGGAGAAAGAGCGCCTGCGCAGCTACGTGCACATCGGCACCGGCAACTACAACTCCAAGACGTCCAGCCTCTACACCGACATCGGCCTGCTCTCGGCCGAGCCTGATCTGGGGCAGGATCTGGTGGAGCTGTTCAACTATCTCACCGGCTTCTCGAAACAACAGAGCTTCCGCAGTCTGCTGGTGGCGCCGGTCACCCTGCGCAAGGGAATGGAGGCCCTGATCCAGCGGGAAATCAGCCACGCCCGCGAGGGCAAGGGCGGACACATCCGCGCGAAGATGAATTCCCTGGTGGATCCAGCGATCATCGCTCTGCTCTATGAAGCCTCCCAGGCCGGGGTGGTGATCGAGCTGGTGATCCGCGGCATGTGCTGCCTGAGACCCGGGGTGCCTGGCGTGAGCGAAACGATCCAGGTGATCAGCATCATCGGCCGCTTTCTCGAGCACTCCCGGATGTTCTGGTTCGCCAACGCCGGCGAGCCTGAGATGTACATCGGCAGTGCCGATTGGATGCCACGCAACCTCGACCGACGTGTCGAAGCGGTGACGCCGATCAAGAATCCGCAGCTGCGCGGCCAGCTGGAGCGCCTCATGGACATCTACCAGAACGACAACTCCACCGCCTGGGACATGCAGAGCGACGGCAGCTTCATCCAGCGTCGGCCCGGCGGCGAGCCCCACTGCGCCCAGCTCGATCTGATCAAGCAATGGCGGACGGGCCTGACGGCCCAGGCCTGAGCGCTCGCGACTCCGACCTGGCCCTAGGTGTAAGCATCGCTACACCAGTTGGCCAATTGGCATCAGGGATAACTCAATGAAGAAAAGTAGCATTGCTCCTTTAGGGATTTTTCGGATTCCTGCTGCAGCCAACCACCTGACCCTGCTACATTCCGCGCACAACACTTTCGGAGGCTGGGGTGATGGGGACACCTTTGCAATCCACCCCTGCCACAGGCCTCGCTTCCAAGAAAGCGAAGCCAGCGGCACGGGCGGCTCAGCCCAAAACCGGAAGCGGTCGGCTCAGCGCCGATTCCATCGGTTGGTATCTCAGCAACATCGGCCGGGTTCCTCTGCTGACGGCATCTGAAGAGATTGAGCTGGCTCACCACGTGCAGACGATGAAGCGTCTGCTGGAATTACCCGACGCTTCCCTCAGCCCCCGCCAGCGTCATCAGATCCGCATGGGCGGCCGGGCCCGTGACCGCATGATGGCCGCCAACCTCAGGCTGGTGGTGAGCGTTGCCAAGAAGTATCAGAACCAGGGGCTTGAGCTGCTCGATCTCGTCCAGGAAGGGGCCATCGGTCTGGAGCGTGCCGTCGACAAGTTCGATCCCGCCATGGGCTACAAGTTCTCCACCTATGCCTACTGGTGGATACGCCAGGGTATGACCCGGGCCATCGACAACAGTGCCCGCACGATTCGCCTGCCCATCCATGTGAGTGAAAAACTCTCGAAGATGCGCCGCATCACCCGGGAGCTCTCGCACCGCTTCGGCCGCCAGCCCAACCGGCTGGAGCTGTCCCATGCCATGGGCATGGACATCAAGGATCTGGAGGATCTGATTTCCCAGAGCGCCCCCTGCGCCTCCCTCGACGCCCACGCCAGGGGCGAGGAAGATCGCAGCACGCTGGGCGAGCTGATCGCCGATCCGGCCAGCGCCGAGCCCATGGATCACATGGACCGCTCCATCCAGAAGGAGCACCTCGGCGCCTGGCTCTCCCAGCTCAATGAGCGGGAGCAGGAGATCCTCCAGCTGCGCTTCGGACTCGAAGGCAAGGAACCTCTCACCCTCGCCGAGATCGGCCGCAAGATCAACGTCTCACGCGAGCGTGTGCGCCAGCTCGAAGCCAAGGCGATCATGAAACTCAGGCTGATGAGCAATCTCCAGCAGGCCGCCTGAGCCGGGGCTGCTGGCAGGCTGGGTCCCGCCTGCTGGGAGTCAACCCGTGATGGGGGTGGCTTTGGTCTCGCTCTGGCTGGCCGCTGTGCTGGGCCTGGCCCTGTGGACGCGCCGGCGCTGGACCGATCAGCCCGAGTGGAGTCGCAAGGTGCTGCACATCGGCACAGGACCGGTCGTGCTGATCGCCTGGGCCACCGGGATCGATCGCTCGATCGCCCTGCCGGTGGCGGCCCTGGTCACCCTGCTGGCGGCCCTGAACCACCGCCTCCGCGTGCTGCCGGCCATCGAGGACGTGGGGCGCCACAGCTATGGAACAGTGGCCTATGGCGCCGCCATCACCGTGTTGCTGGTGCTGTTCTGGCCGGCGCAGCCGCGGGCCATGGTGGCGGGGGTGCTGGTGATGGCCCTGGGAGATGGCCTCGCCGGGCTTCTGGGACCCTGGATCCCCTCGCCGAGCTGGTTGATCCTGGGGCAGCGCAAATCGGTGGTGGGCACCACAGCCATGGCCGGCATGGCCCTGATGGTGCTGCTGCTGCTGCGCCAACTGGGGGGGTCCGGCGGCCCCAGCCCAGTCGCCCTGGTGCTGATCAGCCTGGCGGCCACCCTGCTGGAGCAGGTCGCCGTGCTCGGGCTGGACAACCTCAGCGTTCCCGTGGCGACGGGCCTGCTCTGGAGCTGGCTGTCGCTCAGGCCCTGAGCATCCCCTCGCAGCGATGCTGCCAGTCGGTGGGAGTACCGAGGCCTGCCACCACCAGACGATCGCTGGGCTCGGCCTTGAGACGCAGCTGCCACTGGCGGATCACTTCGGCCCGATCCATCCAGGCCTGCAGCACCGTGGTCTCGATTCTCTCGGGATCCCAGCCCCGCTGACGGGCTGAACCCAGGGCCCAGCTGAGGAGATCATCGAGCTGAAACGGTCGAAAGCCTGCGAAAACGGGCCCTGTGAGCTCTTTGGAATGGCCACTCTGCTCGAGATAGAACAGCTGGAGAGGTTCGCTCAAGCCGCAGAACTGGAGGAGATAAGACATGGCATGAACTCCTGATGCATCACAGGATGCCTCAAGGAACAGCAACTTAGTGAGCCTTCCCGAATCAACTGTTCAACAGGAACATCCCGTTGCAAAGCATGATTCTGGCAGTCTCACTCTGGGAGTGCCAGAGCTAATCCAATCAGACCGGAGCCAGGTTGGCGGACTGGGCTTCAGCCACCGCTTCGGCCAGCCCCTCCAGCACCGTGCGCGTGGTCTCCAGGTCGATGCAGGCATCGGTGATGCTCTGGCCGTAGGCGAGCTGGCTCAGGTCAGCCGGGATCTTCTGATTGCCGGCCACCAGATGACTTTCGATCATCACCCCCATCACATGGCGTGAGCCGGCACGCACCTGGCCGGCCACCTCGGCGAGCACCTCTCCCTGGCGCCGGTAGTCCTTGTTGGAATTGCCGTGACTGCAGTCGACCATCAGCCTGGCCGGGAGACCCTCCTTCCGCAAGGCAAGGGCTGCCTGCTCAATGGCCTCCGGGTGGTAGTTGGTGCCTCCCTTGCCGCCGCGCAGCACCAGATGGCCATCGGGGTTGCCGGTGGTGGAGACGATCGCGGCATGGCCCAGCTGGCTGATGCCGAGGAAATGGTGGGGCTTGGAGGCGGCCTGCATGGCATGAATGGCCGTGACGGCACTGCCATCGGTGCCGTTCTTGAAGCCGATCGGCATCGACAGGCCCGAGGCCATCTCCCGGTGGGTCTGGCTTTCGGTGGTGCGTGCCCCGATCGCTGTCCAGCCGATCAGATCGGCGATGTACTGGGGCACCACCGGATCGAGCAGCTCGGTGGCCGCAGGCAGCCCCATCTCGGCCAGGTGCACCAGCAGGCCCCGCGCCAGGCGCAGACCGGTGTTGATGTCGTAGCTGCCGTCGAGGTGGGGATCGTTGATCAGGCCCTTCCAGCCCACGGTGGTGCGGGGCTTTTCGAAATACACCCGCATCACCACCTCCAGCTGGTCGCGGTGGCGTTCACGCACCTCGGCGATGGCGTCGGCGTAGGCCCGGGCGGCCTTCACGTCATGCACCGAACAGGGACCGACGATCACCAGGAGGCGGGAATCCTGCCCGTGCAGGATCTCCTTGATCCTCTCGCGGGCATCGAGCACTGTGCGGGCCGCCCTCTGGCTCAGGGGCAGTTCGCGATGGAGAACGGCCGGTGCCACCAGCGGCCGTGTCTCCACGATGTGGAGGTCGGAGGTGGTCAGCATGCCAGGAGCGGTCGTGAACCGTGGGCGAATCTCCCACCCTAGAGACTCCCTTCGCGGCATCTTTGGCAGCGACGGTGACTGAGGAGGGGCCCTCGGCCGGAAACAATGGGATTACCTCCCTCGTTTCGCCATGCCCTCTTCAGAGAGTGTCACCGACCTGCTGGTCAGCTACCGCCAGGCGGAGACCGAGAGGGCGGCCCTGGGTGTGCCGCCCCTCCCCCTGACCGCCCAGGAGGTTCAGGCCCTCACCCAGCTGCTGGAGCAGCCTCCCGCCGGTGAGGAGGCCTTCCTCCTCCATCTGCTCAGTGAACGCATCCCACCGGGAGTGGATGAAGCCGCCTACGTCAAGGCCAGCTGGTTGAGTGCCATCGCCCAGGGGCTGAGCGCGAGCCCGCTGGTGAGCGCGATCGAGGCCACCCGGCTGCTGGCCACCATGATCGGCGGCTACAACGTCGGCGCCCTGATCAGCCTTCTGGGCCACGACGATGCCACCATCGCCGCCGAGGCGGCCAGCGGCCTCAGCCGCACCCTGCTCGTCTACGACTCCTTCCACGACGTGCTGGACCTGGCGTCCAGCAACCCCTGGGCCAAGCAGGTGGTGGAGTCCTGGGCCGCCGCCGAATGGTTCACCGCCAAACCCACGCTGCCCGCCGACATCACCGTCACGGTGTTCAAGGTGGAGGGTGAAACCAACACCGACGACCTCTCCCCCGCCACTCACGCCACCACCCGCCCCGACATCCCTCTGCACGCCATGGCGATGCTGGAGACACGCATGCCTGGCGGCCTGGAGCTGATCAAGCAGCTTCAGGCCAAGGGTCACCCCGTCGCCTACGTGGGCGATGTGGTGGGCACCGGCAGCTCACGCAAGTCGGCGATCAACTCCGTGCTCTGGCACACAGGCACCGACATCCCCCATGTCCCGAACAAACGCGGCGGCGGCGTGATCCTGGGGGGCAAGATCGCGCCGATCTTCTTCAACACCGCCGAAGATTCCGGCGCCCTGCCGATCGAGTGCGATGTCTCGGCGCTGAACTCGGGTGATGTGATCACGATCCGCCCCTACGCAGGCACCATCGAGCGGGCCGCCGGCGAAGCCGGCGCGGGTGAGGTGGTGGCCCGGTTCGAGCTCAAGCCCAGCACCATCGCCGATGAAGTGCGCGCCGGAGGCCGCATCCCCCTGCTGATCGGCCGCTCGCTGACCGACAAGGTGCGGGCCCAGCTGGGTCTGGCTCCCTCGGAGCTGTTCATCCGTCCCGCGGCCCCGGCCGACACCGGCAAGGGCTTCACCCTGGCCCAGAAGATGGTGGGCAAGGCCTGCGGCCTGCCGGGCGTGCGGCCCGGCACCAGCTGCGAGCCGCTGATGACCACCGTGGGCTCCCAGGACACCACCGGGCCGATGACCCGCGATGAGATGAAGGAGCTGGCCTGCCTCGGCTTCTCCGCCGATCTGGTGCTGCAGAGCTTCTGTCACACAGCCGCCTACCCCAAGCCGGTGGATCTGAAAACCCATGCCGAGCTGCCCGATTTCTTCAGCTCGAGGGGCGGTGTGGCCCTGCGCCCCGGCGACGGCATCATCCACAGCTGGCTGAACCGCATGCTCCTGCCCGACACCGTGGGCACCGGCGGTGACAGCCACACCCGCTTCCCTCTCGGCATCTCCTTCCCAGCTGGCTCGGGCCTGGTGGCCTTCGCCGCCGCCATCGGCGCCATGCCGCTCGACATGCCGGAATCGGTGCTGGTGCGCTTCTCCGGTTCGCTCCAGCCCGGCGTCACCCTGCGCGACGTGGTCAACGCCATCCCCTGGGTGGCGATCCAGAAGGGCCTTCTCACCGTGGCGAAGGCGGGCAAGATCAACGTGTTCTCGGGCCGGATCATGGAGATCGAGGGGCTCCCCGATCTCAAGCTGGAGCAGGCATTCGAGCTGACGGACGCAACCGCCGAGCGCTCCTGTGCCGGCTGCACGATCAAGCTCTCGGAAGCCACCGTGGCCGAATACCTGCGCAGCAACGTGGCGCTGCTCAGGAACATGATCGCCCGCGGCTATCACGATGAGCGCACGATGGCCCGGCGCATCCAGGCGATGGAGGCCTGGCTGGCCGATCCCCAGCTGATGAGCGCGGATGCCGACGCCGAGTACGCCGAAATCCTCGAGATCAACCTCGACGAACTGACGGAACCGGTGCTGGCCTGCCCCAACGATCCCGACAACGTCAAGCTGCTCTCGGAGGTGGCCGGGGACCGGATCGATGAGGTGTTCATCGGCTCCTGCATGACCAACATCGGCCACTACCGCGCCGCCGCCACCGTGCTGGATGGGGCGGGCACCAGCCAGGCCAGGCTCTGGGTCTGCCCTCCCACCCGCATGGACGATGAGGTGCTGCGCGCCGAGGGCTACACCGCCAAGTTCGAAGCCGCCGGGGCCCGCATGGAACTTCCCGGCTGCTCACTCTGCATGGGCAACCAGGCCCGCGTCGATGACAACACCACGGTGTTCTCCACCAGCACCCGCAACTTCAACAACCGCCTGGGCAATGGTGCCCAGGTGTACCTGGGCAGCGCCGAGCTGGCGGCGGTCTGCGCTCTGCTGGGTCACATCCCCACCCCGGCCGAGTATCTGGAGATCGCCGCGGCCAGGATCGATCCCCTCTCCGATCAGCTCTACCGCTACCTCAACTTCGATCAGATCGAGGGATTCGAAGACCAGGGCCGGGTGGTGAGCAGCGAAGAGGAGGCCCGGGTGCTGGCGGAGGTCTGACCCTGAGCACGGAGCGCCACGCCCCCACCCGGGTCCAACCCCAGAAGGCGCGACTGACCACCTCCAGCATCCGGCGGATGCTGGAGGAGCACTGGCTCAATGTGATCCTGGCGCTGGTGGTCACCGGGCTGGGGGCCGCCACAGCGGCTCTGCTGTTCAAGCTGGGGCTCGATGGGCTGGGGCGCCTGCGTCTGCGCATGCTCGCGCTCGGCCCCGACTGGCTGCTGCTGCCGGCCATCAGTGGCGGCGGCGGCCTGATCGCCGGTCTTCTGGTGCAGATCGGGGCACCTGCGGCCCAGGGGTCGGGGGTCCCCCAGGTGATGCAGTTCCTGCGCGGGCGGCCGATCCCGATGGGCTTCGAGGTGGCCGCGGTGAAGCTGGTGGCGGGGATCGTGGCCATCGGCAGCGGCTTTCCGCTCGGCCCCTCCGGCCCCTCGATCCAGATGGGCAGTTCCGTGGGCTGGATGATGGCCCGCCTGCTCAAGGCACCCAACGCCTTTCGGCGCATGATCGTGGCCGCCGGCGGCGGCGCGGGGATCGCGGCGGTGTTCAACGCGCCGATCGGCGGCTTCCTTTACACCCTCGAGGAGCTGCTGCAGGGGGCACGACCCGTGGTGATGCTGCTGGTGCTGGTCACCACCTTCTGGGCCGACACCTGGGCCGATCTGCTCGGCCTTGCCGGGCTGGGGATGCACAGCGCCGGCTGGAATCTGGGCCGGGGGTTCGTCCTGGAGCGGCAGGTCACCACCTATGTGGAGGTGTTGCCACTGGACCTGCTGGTGCTGTTCGTGGTCGGGGCCCTGGTGGCGGCGGGGGCCGAGACCTACTGCCGCTTCGTGGTCAGGCTGCACAACTGGCGACGCCAGCTGGGCATCCCCCTGGCCGGGGCCATGGCCGCGGCCGGGGTGGTGCTCGGTGTCGTCGACGCCCTGCTGCCCGCCGATTTCATCAACCGTGCGGGCATCCGCCAGGCCGTGGCGGAGGGTGACATCGACATCAGCAAAGCCCTGGCCATCGTCCTGGTGCTCTTTCTGAGCACTGGTCTGGCCGCGGCCGCAGGCACTCCCGGCGGGCTGTTCGCGCCGATGCTCACCCTCGGAGGGGCCCTGGGCCTGGCGGCGGCCGGGATGATGGAGCAGATGGGGATCAGTGCCCCGAACACCACGATCTTCGCCGGCATGGCGGCCTTCATGACCGCCTGCACGCGCACGCCGATGACGGCCACCTTCCTGACCTTCGCCCTCACCAAGGAGCTGCTGCTGCTCAAACCGGTACTGGTGGCCAGCCTGGGCAGCCTCGTGGTGGCCCGGCTGCTGCATCGCCAGTCGATCTTCCAGCGGCTGATCCCACCCGACCCCCCCCGCAGTGCCAGCGGCCAGGGGGTCGGCGGGCTGCCGGTGCTGTCGGTGCCGCTGAGGCCGCGGCAGCTCTGAGGCGGGGGAAGTCGGAACCGGCCCTTTTGTAGCTGAGGTTACAAAATGCCGCGCCGTCGGACGCTGCCGTATCCGCTGCATACCTTGAGGGCCGTCTGCTCCTCAACCATGAACGCCACACGTCTCTGGAGCCGCTCCGCCTGGGGTGGAGTGATCCTGGCCTCGCTCCTGCTCAGCAGCTGCCAGGGCGCCAAGGAGGGCATGAAGCAGGCCGGTGACGGCATGGGGGATGCGGCCAGGCAGGCAGCCGGTGATGCCGCCAGAACAGCCGTGTCCCCCGCAGTGGCTCCCCTGATGGACATCCTCAGCAAGGGCGAGAGCCAGATCAAGGCCGGCGACATGCAGGCCGCCGTGGCCACGATGGGTGGATTCGAAGGGGTCTTCAGGAAAGTGGGGCCTCTGATCCAGCCCCTGGCGGGCGACAAGTGGCCCGCCATCGAGGCCGCCGCCCAACAGGTGATCAGCACCTTCGGCGGCGCCACACCTCCCACCGCCGAGAGCGGCAGTGGGGCCATCACCACGCTGATGGGCCTGCTGAAGGGGCTCAAGACCACCTGAGCGACGACCAGTCCCCGGGGGTGACAGCCTGGAGGTCACTGCGCCGATGACCCTTCTCTGGACCAGGAAACCCTGCTGTTCGAACCGGCCCAGCCGGCGGCCCATGCGCTGCGCACCGTGCTGGCTTTCCCCAGCACCTACTCGGTGGGTATCACCAGCCTCGGCTTTCAGGTGGTCTGGGCGACCCTGGCGCGGCGATCCGACCTGGATGTGCGGCGACTGTTCACCGACCGTGGCGACCCCCCCCACCGCCACTGCGACCTGTTCGGGCTTTCCCTCAGCTGGGAACTGGATGGGCCGGTGCTGCTGGACCTGCTGGAGCAGCAGCGCATTCCGCTCTGGAGCCGGGACCGGGGAGAAGACGATCCGATCGTTTTCGGGGGCGGGCCGGTGCTCACCGCCAACCCCGAGCCCCTGGCCCCCTTCTTCGATGCCGTCCTGCTGGGTGACGGCGAACAGTTGCTGCCTGACTTCGTGGAGGCGGTGATCGCCCACCGGCAGGCCCCCAGAGCCGAGCGTCTGCGCGCCCTGGCCCGGGTCCCGGGTGTGTACGTGCCGGCGCTCTACTCCCCGCGCTACGACTCCGAGGGCCGCCTGCTGGCAATCGAGCCCACGGAGACCGGCATCCCGGCGATCGTGGCCAAGCAGACCTGGCGGAGCAATACCCTCAGCCACTCCACGGTGATCACCCCCGAAGCGGCCTGGCCCTCGATCCACATGGTCGAGGTGGTACGCAGCTGCCCCGAACTCTGCCGCTTCTGCCTGGCCAGCTACCTCACCCTGCCGTTCCGCACACCATCACTGGACGATGGTCTGATCCCCGCTGTGGAAGCGGGTCTGGGCGCCACCCGCCGGCTGGGATTGCTGGGGGCCTCGGTGACCCAGCACCCCCAGTTCGACGACCTGCTGAGCTGGCTCGACCAGGACCGCTTCGAGGACACCCGGGTGAGTGTCAGTTCGGTGCGGGCCGCCACGGTCACCCCGCAGCTGGGGCGGATCCTGGCCCGGCGGGGAAGCAAATCGCTGACGATCGCCATCGAAAGTGGCAGCGAGCGGCTGCGCCGGGTGGTGAACAAAAAACTCAGCCGCGAGGAGATTTTCGCCGCCGCCCGCTACGCGAAGGAGGGCGGGCTCAGCGGCCTGAAGCTCTATGGCATGGCCGGCCTCCCCACGGAGGACGACGAGGACATCGAAGCCACAGCCGATCTGCTGCTGGCGCTGAAGAAGGCCACCCCAGGACTGCGCCTGAGCCTGGGGGTGAGCAGCTTCGTGCCGAAGGCCCACACGCCCTTCCAGTGGGAGCCGGTGCGACCGGAGGCGGAGAAGCGCCTGAAACGGCTGGCACGCCGCCTGCAGCCCAAGGGCATTGAACTGCGACCCGAGAGCTACGGCTGGAGCGTGATCCAGGCCCTGCTCTCGCGCAGTGACAGGCGCCTGGCACCGGTGATCGCGGCTGTGCGCGGCCGCCACGGCAGCCAGGGGGGGTGGAAGACCGCCTACCGCAGCGTCTGCGAGCAGCCTCAGGGAAACCTGCCGCCACCCCCGCCCTGGCAGGACGCGATCCATGACCTGTGGGAGCCGGAGCGGGTGCTTCCCTGGGAGCACCTGGAGGGGCCCCTGCCCAAGGCCACCCTGGCGCGTCACCGGCAGGAGGCCCTGGCGATCGACGGGGTCAGGCCCGCCGCCGAGGCTCCAGGCTGAGGGAAGAGGCGCGCAGACCGCAGAGCAGCACCCAGCCGGCGATGTTGATACGGCTGTCGTAGAGGGGAATATCGGTGGCGTGGAGCGCCATCAGCACCAGGAAGGCCGCCCACCAGGCGCGCTCGAACAACGCGCCGCTGGCCATCCCGCGGCGGGCCGCCTGAATCTGCAGGGCCAGAACCAGGCCCACGAGCAGCACCGCCACAAGAGCCCCATGGCTGACCGCCAGGTCGATCGGCAGATTATGGGGATGCCCATGCCAGATGCCGGCGGTGCGCAGCGGGTAGATCACACTGAAGGCGGCGGCGCCCCAGCCCAGCCAGGGTCGTTCCGCCACCAGCTGCAGGGCCACCCCCCACTGGTTGACCCGGGTGATGGCCAGAGGCCGGCGGCCGGCGAACTCCAGATCACTCAGCCGCTCCCAGATCACTCCGGGAACCAGGGCACGGGCGGGCTGCTGCAGCACCGGGGGCACCCCAGGCAGGCTGGCCAGCCCCACGGGCAGCAGCACCAGCAGCAGCAGGGGCAGGAGCCAGATCCAGCGGGCCGGACCCGCCACCAGGGGAAGCGCCAGCACCAGGGCCCCCCAGGCATTGCGGGAGTCGGTGAGGGCCATGGCGGCCACCAGGCCCACGGTGATCAGCAGCGCCGGCAGGCCCTTCCGCCACGACTGGCGGCCCTGCAGCAGGGCGGCCAGGGCAAAGGGCCAGACCAGGGCCAGCCAGGCTCCGGCGATGTTGGCGTAGTCGAACAGGCCGGCCAGGCGCCCGGGCGGGTTGCCGCCGGCCTTGAGGTGCCAGATGATCGCACCCCCCAGGATCTGAAATGGCCCGCTCCAGCCCCAGAAGAGCTGCCCCAGGCCGGTGACGATCACCGGTACGGTGCCGACCACCAGCCAGAGAGCCACCCGGCGGCGGGCCGGGGCTGAGGCCAGGTAGGGCTGGAACCCCCAGAAGGCCCAGAAGAACGGCAGCCAGTTGGCCAGACCCACCCAGGCCAGCCAGCCGCTGGAGGCGGTGAAACAGCCCAGCACCATCAGGGCCGACACCAGCAGCAGCATCTGGTTGACCCGATCACGCCACCAGGGCAGTCGCTGGCGGCAGCCCAGGATCAGGGCCACCAGCAGGAGGATCCCGGCCAGCAGGGCCGAACTGGCAAGCAGCAGCAGGCCCAGCTGAAAACACCGCCAACCCAGGGGCGAGGCGCCCTCGGGCCTCGTCGCATCAAGGCGCTGCAGCCACTCCTGCCTCACGAGAACACGGCGGTACGACCCCGGTAGACCATCACCTGACGGCGCAGATGCAGACGCAGAGCCCTGGCCAGGGCCAGCCGCTCCATGTCCCGACCCTTGCGGATCAGGTCCTCGACGTCATCCCGGTGGCTGACCGGCACGGTGGCCTGCTCGATGATCGGTCCGCCGTCGAGATCCTCGGTCACGTAGTGCGCCGTGGCCCCGATCAGCTTCACGCCCCGCTCCCAGGCCCGGTGATAGGGCTGAGCGCCCTTGAAGGCCGGCAGGAAGGAATGGTGGATGTTGATCACCATGGGGAAACGGGACAGAAATTCGGGGCTGAGCACCTGCATGTACTTGGCGAGCACCACCAGCTCGATGCCGTGCTCGTCGAGGAGCTGCAGCTGCACCCGCTCAGCCTCCTGCTTTGAGGCGGGCTGCACCGGCAGATGAACGAAACGTGCGCCGAAATCCTCGGCCAGGGCCTGGAGATCAGGGTGATTGGAGATCACCAGCGGCACCTGCATCGGCAACTCCCCGGCGCGCGTTCGCCAGAGCAGATCCACCAGGCAGTGATCCTGCTTGCTCACGAAGATCGCCACCCGCGCAGCGGTGTCGGAGAAATGGAGCTGGCCCACACCACCGAGCCGCTCCGCCAGAGCCGTCACCGCCGGCGCCATCGCCTCCCGTGGCAGTCCGAAACCTTCCAGTTGCCATTCGATCCGGCTGAGGAACAGCCCCGCGCCGGCATCGGTGTGGTGATCGGCATGGCGGATGTTGCCGCCGTTGGCCGCCACCCAGCCCGAGAGCTCACTGACCAGACCGGGACGGTCGGGGCAGATCAGCTGCAGAATCGCTGTGGGCACGCTCATCGGCACCGCGGGGCCTGTCTCGAGGGGCATTGTGCCCGTCGCTCCCCAGACCAGTCGCCAGAAGGGCAGACGGCCACACTGGAGCAACGTACAGTCGCGCCTGACTTTGGTGCTCGCCATGGCCGCTCAGCTGGTTTCCACCCTTCGTCATTCGCTGAGGCGGCTGGCCCTTGTGGCCCTCGCCGTCGTTCTCAGCTTCGGATTGGTGGCCTGCGATGGCGGCCAGGCCAAGAAGCCCCCGAGCATCAGCCCCGCCGACATGGCGATCATCCAGAGGCAGGCCGAGGGATTCCTCGCCGCCAAGGACCGTCTTCCCGAGCTGGCGTCACTGGTGAACGAGAAGAACTGGGTGTTCACGCGCAACCTGATTCACGGCCCGATGCAGGAAGTGGGCCGCGAAATGCTCTACATCAACCAGCGCCTTCTTCCCGCCGACCGCGCCGGGGCCACGGCCCTGGCCAACCAGCTCAAGAGCGCCCTCGCCGAGCTCGATGAGGCCGCCCGTCTCCAGGACGGTGAACGGCTGCGCAAGAGCTACATCAAGGTGGCCAGCGGCTTCGGCGCCTACGCCGAGGTCCTCCCCGCTGCCGCCCTGCCCAGCGGCTCCGAGGCCTGAGCCCCACCACCTCGGCAGCGGAGAACCCCGCCGATCCCCACTCCATTGTGGTGATCGGGGCAGGCATCGTGGCCCTGGCCACGGCCTGGCTCCTCCAGTGCCGCGGCCATCGGGTGCGGCTGATCGCCCCGGACGCCGACGGGCCGGATCTCCAGGAATGCCGCAGCGGCAGTGCCGCGGCTCTGGGCGTGCTGATGGCCCAGGTGTTCCGGCGCAGCAGGGGCCGCGCCTGGCGCCTGCGTCAGACCTCCCTGAGCCTCTGGACTCAGTGGTGCCAGGAGCTGAACGGGCGTGGCTGCCCCGTCCCCTTCCAGGCGGGCCTGCTGCTGGTGCCGCGGGACGAGGGCGAGGCCGAGCGGCTGCGGCTGCTGCTGATGGAACGCCAGGCTCTCGGCCTGCCCCTGAGCTGGTGGGAGCCATCCCGGTTGCAGGAGCTGGGTCTGGGCGACAACGGGAGACGCACGGGCGGCCTCCATTCCGCCGAGGACGGACAGCTGAATCCCCTGGTCGCCATGGATGCCTTTCGCCGTGATGGCCTGCGGCGGGGGCTGGAGCTGTTCAGCGACCGGGTGGTGGAGCTGGAGCGGCGGCCGGCAGGCTGGAGGGTGCATGGCCACTCAGCCGCGCAGGCCATGGAGACCGAGTGGGTGGTGGTCGCTGCAGGCCTGGCCAGCGAAGGACTGCTGGCCCCCCTGGGGCATCAGCGACCACTCCAGCCTGTCCTGGGCCAGTGCCTGGAGCTGGCCGTCACCCCACCGGCCCGCTGGCCCTGCCCTGTGGTGTGGCAGGGCCTCAACCTGGTGCCCCAGCCCAGCGGAAAGCTCTGGCTGGGGGCGACCCTGGAGCCTGGAGATCTTGCCGACCCGGGGCTCCTCGAGCCGATGCGGCAGCTGGCCGATGAGGCCCTGGGCGGCGGGCTGAGGGAGGCGGTGGTGATCCGCCGCTGGCAGGGACTGCGGGCCAGACCCATCGGCCGACCGGCCCCGCTGCTGGAGCAACTGGAGCCAGGACTGCTGCTGCTGTGCGGTCACCACCGCAATGGTGTCCTGCTGGCGCCCGCCTCAGCCCAGTGGGCCGTGGATCAGATCGAAGGTTCCCTTACCTGTCGTTAACGAACTGGGGGAGATGGCTGGATAGCGTCACCGGGTGACTGCAGGCCCGAAGAGTTTTCTCCCCACCATGAAACGACGTCAGCCCAATTCCCTCGCCAAGGTCGGTACGGCCCTGGGTCTCAGCCTCAGCCTGGCCCTCTCCGCCTGCGGAAGTGGCGGCGGCGGTGGCGGTGTCACCGGCAGCCTCAATGGAGCCGGTGCCTCCTTCCCGGCTTCGATCTATCAGCGCTGGTTCCAGGATCTGGCCAGCGAGGGCATCAACGTCAACTACCAGTCGGTGGGTTCAGGAGCTGGCGTGCGTCAGTTCGTGGCCGGCACCATCGATTTCGGAGCCTCCGACGCGCCGATGAAGGACAAGGACATCGCCAAGGTCGAGCGAGGCGTGGTTCAGGTGCCGATGACGGCGGGTGCCATCGCCGTGGCCTACAACCTGCCGGGCTGTGATCTCAAGCTCAGCCAGGAGCAGGTGGTGGGAGTGTTTCTCGGCAAGATCAAGAACTACAAGGATCTGGGCTGCGCCGACAAGCCGATCACCGTGGTGCACCGCTCGGACGGCTCCGGCACCACCTACAACTTCACCAACAGCCTGGCGGCTTTCAGCGACGAGTGGAAGAACGGACCCGGGGCGGCCAAGTCGGTGGCCTGGCCCACGGGTGTGGGTGCCAAGGGCAATGAAGGCATCGCCGCCACCTTGAAACAGACACCCGGCGGCATCGGCTACGTGGAAACCGCCTATGTGCAGGGTGAACTGCAGGCAGCGGCCGTGCAGAACAAGAGCGGCGACATGCTCAAACCCACGAACGAAACGGCCAGTGCTGCTCTGGGATCGATCGACATCGGAGCGGACCTGGTGGGCAGCGATCCCAATCCTGCCTCCGGCTATCCAATCGTGACCTTCACCTGGATCCTGCTTTACAAGACCGGCAACGGTGACAAGACCGCGCTGCTCCAGAAGGTGTTCGAGCACACCCTCTCGCCCAAGGCCCAATCACTGGCCCCCGAACTGGGCTATGTGAGCCTGCCCCCCGAAGTGGTGGCCCGGGCCAAGGAAGCCGTGGCCAGCATCGGCAAGTAATCCCCGCCAGTCGTTCTGCTCCTGGACCCAGGACAGGTTCTGGATCCAGGAGCAGAACAACCCCCTCCTTGCAGTGCAAGGAGGGGGTCCTGGTTGAGGCCTTGGTCGACGATCGAGGCGGGCGACTGGAGGAGCCACCCGGCCACGATCACGACCCGTTCACTTGCTCTCGGTGAATTCGGCGTCGATCACATCATCGGCACCGGGGGCACCGGATGACGTGGCACCGGCGGCACCATTGCCACCAGGTTCAGCACCGGAGGCGCCGGCCTCAGCTCCGGCCTGCTGATACACCGAGGCTCCCACCTCGTAGAGCTCCTTCTGAAGATCCTCGAAGCGGGTCTTCATCGCGTCGTAGTCCTCCTTGTCGACGGCGTCCTGGAGCTGCTTGCGCTTCTCCTCCATCTTCGCCTTGACCTCCGCACTGACCTTGTCGCCGAGGTCGGTGAGCTGTTTCTCGGACTGATAGATGAGGGTTTCGGCCTGGTTCTTCAGGTCGATGCGTTCGCGCTTCTCCTTGTCGGCCGCGGAATTGGCCTCGGCATCCTTGACCATCTTCTCCACCTCGGTCTCACTGAGGGTGGACGCCCCGGTGATCGAGATGCTCTGCTCCTTGCCGCTGCCCTTGTCCTTGGCGGTGACGCTGAGGATGCCGTTGGCGTCGATGTCGAAGGTGACTTCGATCTGAGGGACGCCGCGGGGGGCCGGCGGGATGCCGTCGAGCCGGAAGGTGCCCAGGCTCTTGTTGTCGGAGGCGAGTTCGCGCTCACCCTGGAGCACGTGGATCTCCACGTTGGTCTGGCCATCCACCGCGGTGGAGTAGACCTCGGCCTTCTTGGTGGGGATGGTGGTGTTGCGGGTGATCATCTTGGTCATCACGCCGCCAAGGGTTTCCACACCCAGCGACAGCGGGGTGACATCCAGCAGCAGGATGTCCTTGACTTCGCCGGCCAGCACACCGCCCTGAATGGCGGCCCCCACGGCCACCACCTCGTCAGGGTTCACCGTCTGGTTGGGCTCCTTGCCGGTGACGCGCTTGACCAGTTCAAGCACCGCGGGGATGCGGGTGGAACCGCCCACCATCACCACCTCATCGAGCTCGCTGCTGGAGAGCTTGGCGTCCTTGAGGGCCTGCTCCACCGGTACGCGGCAGCGGTCGATGAGCTTGGAGGCCAACTCCTCGAACTTCGCCCGGGTGAGGGTGAGATCGAGGTGCTTGGGACCCTCCGGAGTGGCGGTGATGAACGGCAGGTTGATCTCGCTCTGGGTGGCGCTGGAGAGCTCGATCTTGGCCTTCTCGGCGGCCTCGGTGAGGCGCTGCAGGGCCTGCTTGTCCTGGCGCAGATCGATGCCTTCGTTGGCCTTGAACGTATCGGCCAGATGATCGACGATCACCTTGTCGAAGTCGTCGCCGCCCAGGTGGGTGTCACCACTGGTGGAGAGCACCTCGAAGACGCCGTCGCCCACCTCGAGAACCGAAACGTCGAAGGTGCCGCCGCCCAGGTCGAAGACCAGGATGCGCTCGTTGCTCTTGCGATCGAGGCCATAGGCCAGCGCCGCCGCCGTGGGCTCGTTGATGATGCGCAGCACCTCGAGGCCCGCGATCTTGCCGGCATCCTTGGTGGCCTGGCGCTGGGAATCGTTGAAGTACGCCGGAACGGTGATCACCGCCTGGGTGACGGTTTCACCCAGGTACTTGCCGGCGTCGTCGGCCAGTTTGCGCAGCACCTGGGCCGACACTTCCTCGGGGGCGAACTGCTTGTTCAGCACCGGGCACTTCACCTTGACATTGGCGCCCGACTTTTCGACCCCATAGCTCACTTCCTTCGATTCCTCGTTCACCTCATCGACGCGACGGCCGATGAACCGCTTCACTGAGTAGAACGTGTTCTCCGGGTTCATCACCGCCTGGCGCTTGGCGATCTGACCCACCAGCTGATCCTGGTTCTTGGTGTAGGCCACCACCGATGGTGTGGTCCGGAACCCTTCCGCGTTGGCGATCACGGTGGGCTTGCCGCCCTCCATCACCGCCACGCAGCTGTTCGTCGTGCCCAGGTCAATGCCGACAACCTTGCCCATGGGTTCTCACCTCCTCTGAATTGAATGTTCTGTCCCATGCATCTTCATCAGTGGGGGCCACCGCAGGCGAGGTGTGGTTTCCGAACAGTGGGCGGGCGGGCGGCGTCCAGACCCGTACATTTCGCTGCCGGCATCGCCCCGGACCCCAGCCGCCATGTCCTCTGAGATCTCCGCCCACACCGCGCTCGTGGCCGTTCTCGGCGATCCGGTTCGCCACTCCCTGTCGCCGGCCATGCACAACGCCGCTCTGCGGGAGCTCGGTCTCGACTGGGTCTATCTGGCTCTACCGGTGCAGGCCACGGATCTGGCGGTGGTGCTGAGAGGTCTGGAGGCCGTCGACTGCCGCGGACTGAACGTGACGCTGCCCCACAAGCGGGCGGTGGCGGAACTGGCGGCGGAGCTGACTCCCCTGGCCCGGCGGGTCGGGGCCGTGAACACCCTGGTGCGACGCGAGGGCGGCGGCTGGCTGGGCACCAACACCGATGTGGAGGGATTCCTCGCGCCGCTGCGGGCCGGCACCGGCGCGGCAGCGGGTTCGGCACTGGAC
>NZ_JAYGIA010000029.1:0-19846 GCF_034931165.1 Synechococcus sp. BA-124 BA4
CTCGGGGTCGGGCCCGGCCGGCAACGGCAGCCGCAGCAGGCCCAGCAGGTTGAGGCCCATCACCACGGCCACGACGGCCACCAGCAGCGGCAGCTGGCCGGGAATGCGGCCGTAGAGGCGACCCATCAGGCCGCTGGCCAGGCCGAGCAGCACCAGGGCCGCCACGATGCCGGCCGCAAAGCTGACGCTGCGCTGCCAGGGGGGACGCCCCTGATCCTCAGCGCCGAAGCCGGCCAGATAGGCCAGGGTGACGGGCAGCAAGGAGAGGGAGCAGGGGCCGAGGCTGGTGAGCAGGCCGCCGCCGAACACCACCGCCAGGGTCAGGGGGCCGGGGTGGGCCAGGGAACCCTGGAGCAGCAGTTCGCTGCTGCGGGCCCAGTCGGCGAACGGCAGCCCGGGGCTGAACATGGCCGATCGGAGTGGCAGCAGGGCTCAGCCTATCGGGGCAGGCCGGGGGGACCGCCGGCGGGGCCGGACCGGCTCGAGTCCGGCGGACTCCAGGGAGCAGCGCAGCAGCAGGCCGGCCAGGAACAGGCTGCTCAACAGGGAGTTGCCGCCGTAGCTGATCATCGGCAGGGGCAGGCCGGTGGTGGGCATCGAGCCGCTGGCCACGGCGATGTTGAGGATCGACTGGCCCACCAGCAGGGTGGTGCAGCCGATGGCCACCAGGCGGTGCTGGTTGCTGCGGCAGGCCATGGCCACCCGCAGGCCCACGAAGCCGAAGATCATCAGGAACAGCAGCAGCATCACCGAGCCGACGTAGCCGAACTCCTCGGCGAAGACCGCGAAGATGAAGTCGGTGGTCTGGATCGGCAGGTACTGGAGCTTCTGGGTGGAGAGCCCGAAGCCGGAGCCGAGCACGCCCCCCGAACCGATGGCCAGCAGGCTCTGCACCAGCTGGTAGCCGTCCCCCTGGGCGACGCGCCAGGGGTTGAGGAAGGAGGTGACCCGGTCGAGCTGGTAGGGGTTGAGCATGATGCTGATGCTGCCCAGCACGATCCCGCCGCCGGCGGCCCCCAGCAGCAGCGTCAGGGGCAGGCCGCCGGCCAGCGCCATCAGCCACAGCAGCAGGCCGAGCAGGGCGGCGGTGCTGAGGTTGGGCTGCTTGAGGATCAGCAGGATCACCACTCCGAAGATGCCGATCCAGAGGAGTTTCTGGTCGAGGGCGATCCGTCGCCAGTGGGAGAAGATCACGGCCCCCTGCAGCACGATGAAGGGCTTGATCAGCTCCGAGGGCTGCAGCTGCACCGGGCCGAGCACCAGCCAGCGGCTGGCCCCGTTGACGGTGGTCCCTACCACCAGGGTGGCCGCCACCAGCAGGGCTCCCACCAGCAGGGCCGGCGCCGCCAGGTGCAGCCAGCGCCGCATCGACGTGCGCATGCCCAGCCAGAGCAGACCCCAGCTGGCCACCAGCCAGATGGCCTGACGCTTGACGTAGTAAGCCCCATCGCCCATCTCCCGCTCGGCCACCCACCAGCTGGCGGAGGTGAGCACCAGCAGGCCCACCAGGCTCCAGAGGGCCACCAGGCCCAGCAGCAGGCGGGCTTCAGCGGGCCACTGCTGCCAGGGCAGCGGCAGCAGGCCGGCGCCGGGACGGCCGTGGAGCAGGCGGGGGGCAGAGGTGGACAAGGCCGCGGGAGGGTTCCGGGAATGGCCCATTCAGCCGTGACCGGGGTGGGTTTGTCGAGTCGCGGTGAACATTTCGCCGTCGGGGCCCCTGGCGCCCTCCGGGACCGCCGGGGCGGCTCGAAGGCAACAAAAAAGCCCGGCCATGGGCCGGGCGGTGGGAGCGCCGGGGGCGTCCTTCAGTTGCCGCAGTTCTGCTGACGACGGCCGGCGGCCAGTTCCACCTTCAGGATCCTGCCGCCCTGCTTCATGATTCGCTGCTGTTCGGCGAACCAGCTTTGATAAGGCACCCACTTGGTGAAGTAGGTGTTCTGCAGCTCCCTTTGGCTGCGCGCCTTATCGGGGCAGGGGATGCAGGCCGTGATCTTGAACAGGCGCATGGGGTGATCCTCGGAAAACGTGCCGTGGTGGGGGCGTTGCTGGGGATCAGTTGCCCAGGCCGGAGCTGATGTAGTCGAAGTAGACGCCCATCTCACGACCGGCATCGGGACCGACGAGGGAGGCGGTGGTTTCCTTCATGGCCTGGATCGACTGCACCGTGGCGCCGATGGGCACACCCAGGGAGTTGTAGGTCTCCTTGAGGCCGTTCAGCACACGCTCGTCGAGAATCGACGTGTCACCGGCCAGCATGGCGTAGGTGGCGTAGCGCAGGTAGTAGTCGAGGTCGCGGATGCAGGCCGCGTAACGACGGGTGGTGTACATGTTGCCGCCCGGACGGGTGATGTCCGAGTAGAGCAGGGCCTTGGCGACGGCTTCCTTGATGATGGCCGAGGCATTGGCGCTGATGGTGGCGGCGGCACGCACCCGCAGCTCACCGCTGGCGAAGTACTGCTCGAGGCGGCCCATGGAGCCACCGTCGAGATAGAGCCCCTGGACGTCGGCCTGGTTGATGACGTTGGTGATGGCGTCTTGCATGGATCCTGGGTTTGATGGCGATGGACGGGAGAGAGGTGAAACCTCAGGAGAGGGCGCCGACCACGTAGTCGAAGTAGAAGCCGGCCTCTTCGGCATCAGAGCCGGTCAGGAGGCCCGTGGCTGCGGTCTTCATCTCGCGCACGGCTTCCGCCATGGCTTCGAGGGGGGTGCCGAGGGCGCGATACATCTCGCGGGCCCCGATGACGCCGATCTCTTCGATCGGTGTCACATCCCCGGCGACCACGCCGTAGGTGACCAGGCGCAGGTAGTAGTCCATGTCGCGCAGGCAGGAAGCCGTCATCTCCTCCCCGTAGGCGTTGCCGCCGGGGGAAACGAGATCGGGGCGCTTCTGGAAAAGCTGGCCTCCGGCCTGCTTCACGATGCGCTCCCGGCTTTCGGCCAGGACCTGGGCGACGCGCAGACGACGCTGACCTCCTGCCACGAACGACTTGATCTGGTCAAGTTCGCCAGGGCTGAGGTAGCGGGCTTCGGCGTCCGCGTTGATGATCGAGTTGGAGACGATGCTCATGCAGTTCTGCCTCGAAACAAGCGGTCACCGTGAAGGAGACCGGTATCCGGTGGGTAAGGGTGATCGGCGTGGCCGACCGTCGCATCATTCTGTGGCAAGGCCCCTCGCTCCCATGGGGGCCGGTAACAGTTCTTCATGGCGGATGGCTTGGCGAGATCCCTTAGCTTGCAACGGCTTTCGCGGGAGTTCTTGACACCATCCAAGCGCAGCAATTGTTCATCTTTTGTTGTCGCCTTCTGGTGTGTCGCAAACGCATTGGCAGCCCAATAGTCCCATTTCGTTGTAGAGACAGGTCAAAAGAAACCCCCCGCGGCTGACCCGGGGGATCGCTAAAGCACCGGAAGCGCTCTTTCAGGGGAGAGCCTTGATCGGCGGGGAGAGGATCAGATCGCGCCCCGGACCGAGGGGGTGAGACCGCCGTTGCCGCCATAGAGAGAAGCGGTGCGGTTCACCGTGGTGAGGGGCACTCCATCTTCGGTGGCCAGGCCACGAAGGTAGGACACGGTGTCCAGGCCGAAGGCCGTGGCGTACTCCCGGGCGTTGAGCAGTTCGGCCACGGCCGCCTGTTGACCGGCCGTGGCGCGGGTGGCGAGGAACTGGCTGACTTCCGCTGGCATGGCGGCTCGGCCGAGCAGGGCCAGGTAGGCGGCCGAGGCCGCCCGCAGGGGGGCCATCCGCTGCAGCCTCTGCTGGAAGAGATCACTGCCGGCGATCTGGGACACGAATTCGGCCACCGAGAGCTGGCCGTCCCGCAGCTGGGATTCCGGATCCATCTGGCGCTCGGCCGCGAAAGGCACGCGGTTGAGCAGTTGGCGGTAGACCGCCTGCACCACTTCCTGCACCTGGGTTTCGCTTGGATCCTTGAGCAGCTGCACGGGACGCGACAGGCTCTGACGACGGCTGAAGCCCTGGGGGGAGCCTGGCCGCAGGGCCTTGGCCATCGCCCCGTCGGGAGCCACGGCGGCGCCGCTCAGCAGGCTGGTGCCCACCATGGCCTTCCAGCTGCCGGCGATGCCGATGCTGGCGGGGGCCACGTAGCCATTGCCGCCGCCCGGGCTGGAGACGCCACTGCGCTAGAGCGGCGCGGAGCCGCCGCCGGGCTGCCAGCGGGTCTGGCTCCAGCTGCGGGTGGGGGCCGGCGCCTGCTTGACCGTCTCGGGACCGGTGGGGACGCCGGAAGAGACCGTGGCGCTATGGCCACCGGCCACATCCGCTGACCACTGTCCGCGCACCTTCGGCTGCGCCGCCAGGTTGCGGGGCACCAGATCGCCCACGGTGCGCAGGGCCTGGGCCACGGGAACGATGGGGCGCTGGAGGGGGGTGAGGTCGGCGACGGTCTCGAGGGTCTGCACCAGGCCAGGCACCCGTCGGGCGTTGCGATCGGCCGGGGTGATGAAGCGTTCGTAGGGGACGGTGTCCTCGCCGAAGCAGTCGTTGTACTCGCGGCTTTCGAGCATGGCGTCCACGACGCCATAGAACCCCTTGCGGGCCGCAGTGTCGAAGTAGGCGTTGATCTCCCAGCGGCCGAAGGTGGGTCGACCCAGCAGGCGACGGTGCATCACCTCGAGGGCTTTGGTGATGTACAAACCGCTCCAGTAACGGCGCCGGAAGGCGTTGGAGCGGGCCACCTGGCGCACGAACTCCCGCAGGCTGATGTCGCCGTTCTCGAGTTTGATCTCCTCGACCTTGTTGCGCTCGCCGGCATAGCCGGCGGTACCCAGCACCTGCACGTAGACCGCATTGATGACGGCCTGGGTGCTGGATTCCGTGCCGCGGATGCTGGGCTGGCCGCCCCGGCGTGGAGTGGAACTGCCGCCGGTGGCGATCTGGCGCAGGCGCACCACCTTCGGACCCACCCGGCGTGGGGTGGCCTTACGGAACTGGACGCTGTCCATGGGCCCGGGCTGGGCCATGCCATTGCCGATCAGGATCCTCCGGGTGTCGTAACTGAAGGGGGCCGGGCGGGTGGCCACCGACGCCGTGCCGGAGGGGAAGATCGCCCCGTAGGTGAGGGCCAGGGGATCGTTGCCGCCGCCGTAGGGGTGCTGGTCGGCGAGGGGCTGGCGGTAGGAGGCGTAGAGGGTGATGTACTGGGGAGCACCCTCAAACGGGGCACTGAAGCGGAAGAGGTTGCGGTTGGATCCCCAGCCGGCGCTCTCCTGGGCTTCCTCGCCGATGTCGCGGAGGTAGGGAACCGTTTCCTCCCCGAAGACCCGGGCGTACTCCATGCCGTTGACCAGGGCGTCAACGAGGCCATTGAGGCCCTTGGTGCTGACGATGGCGAAGTACTGGCGGAACTCCTCGATCGAGCTCACACCGCGGCCGAGGAAGTGGCGGAAGGCCAGTTCCACCACCCGGCTGTTGGAGAAGCGGCCATAGAACTGGCGCTGATAGACCTTGCTGCGACCGAGGGCGCGGATGAACTCCCGCATCGAGAGCTGGCCCTGGCGCACCTGGGTGGCCTCCACCGGGCAGACCACCTGGGAGTAGCCCTTGACGATGTCCCGCTCGAACACCTGGCGGTAGGCGGCCCGGATGATCTCGGCCTTCTCAGCGCCGGAAAGGCGTGGCCGCATCACGAAGCGCTGGGCACCTTCGGCGGCGAGGGCATAGGTGGCGGGGAGCTGCAGACCCTGGTTGACGGGGCTGCCGAGGCGGGCCCGGGTGGAGGGGGTGGCCACCTCAAGCTCCTTGAGGAGCACGTTGAAGCAGTCGATCACCAGCTGGCGGGATTCCGGCTCCCCTTTGAACAGGCCGGCGGCGGCGGCGCGCATCTCCTGCAGGGCCACGTTGGTGGCCGAAAGGGAGCAGGCCTTCTCCAGTACATCGCGGAGGCCGCGGGTGTTCACCGCCAGGATGCTGGGATCGCCGGCGATCACCGCGTAGCCCACATAGCGCAGGAACCAGGCCAGGTCCCGCAGCGACTTGCGCATGCGGGCATTGCCGTAGATCGCCACCGAAATGGGGTTGAAGCCGCTGGGCAGCACGACCCGCACGTCCGCATCGGCCTGGACGCCCTCGAGGATGCGGCCGAGCAGGCCACTGCCGCCGGATCCCTGGGCGAAGGTGCGCACCGAGCGCTGGAACGCGGCCTGGTCGGCGGCGAGGGCGACACCATCGGCCGCCCCAGCGCTGGGGGTGCTGAGGGGGGCGTCGAGATAGGAGAGGGGGGTGCCGCCCGTGAAGATGCGGTTGGCGGCCCGGGCCACGATCGCGTCGGCGTTGGCGGAGATCAGTCGCGCGGCTTCGACGCGGATCTGGCCGCTGCGGAAGAAGGTGGTCAGGGCGTCCAGTTCGCCGCCGTCGGGGAAACGGTCCTGCTGCTCCGCCTTCCGGACGCTGGAGAGCGGCAGGGTGTCGTAGCGCTGGGGGGCGACCCTGGTGCTGCCGCTGCTGGCGGTCACGGTCATGAACGAGAGCGAGCCGGGCTGGGTCACGTTACGGCTGCACCCCTGGCCCCCCGGCGGGAGATGAACAAATGTTTGCAGCCTTCCCTGAGGCCCAGGCTGAACGGCGGCCGGCGCCGTGGAATGCTGCCGGACCCTGCAGCAAGGCACTGATGGATCTCCCCCTGGAGGCCCCGCTGGATGCCGCCACGCCGGTGGTGAGCGCCTTCTATGACCGTTTCCCTTACCCGGGGGATCCCCTCCAGGACGGCCCGCCGCCGGGATACAACTGGCGTTGGTGCGTGGACAGCGCGGTGGCGGCCGTGGACGGGTCCCTGCCGCCGGCGCCGCGCCCCTGGCGGATCCTCGACGCCGGCTGTGGCACGGGGGTGAGCACCGACTACCTCTGCCATCTCAACCCGGGGGCCGCCGTGCTGGCGGTCGATATCAGTGCCGGTGCCCTGGCGGTGGCCCGGGAGCGCACCGCCCGCTCCGGGGCCGCCGCCCAGGTGGCGGAGTTGCGCATCGAGCAGCGCAGCCTGCTCGACCTGGCGGGGGAGGGTCCCTTTGATTACATCAACTCGGTGGGGGTGTTGCATCACCTCGACCAACCCGCGCTGGGCCTGAGCGCCCTGGTCCCCCTGCTGCGGCCCGGGGGCCTGCTGCATCTCTTCCTCTATGCCGATGGCGGCCGCTGGGAGATTCACCGCACCCAACGGGCCCTCGGCCTGATGGGGGTGGGCACCGGGCCGGAGGGCCTGCGGCTGGGACGGAAGCTGTTCACCACCCTTCCCGAGACCAACCGCCTGCGGCGGCATCACGAGCAGCGCTGGGCCCTCGATACCGCCGCCGATGCCAACTTCGCTGACATGTACCTCCACCCCCAGGAGACCAGCTACGACCTGGAGCGCCTGTTCCGCTTCATCGATCAGCCGGGTGTCCGCTTCGCCGGTTTCTCCAACCCCGAGGTCTGGGATCCGGCCCGGCTGCTGCAGGGCGAACTGCTGGAGCGGGCCCAGGCCCTGCCGCCGGCGCAACAGTGGGCCCTGGTGGAGAGCCTTGATCCCGATATCAGCCACTTCGAGTTCTTTCTGCGGCGCCAGGACGGTGACGGGACACCGGCCGCGCCGCCGCAGAGCTGGAGCGAGCAGGCGCTGCTGGCGGCAGGAGGGGAGCGCAACCGCTGCCTGTGGGGTTGGCCCTCCACCACGCTGCTGGGGCCGGAGCTGGGGCCCCTGACCATCACCGAGCCGGAGCTCGCCTTGATGCAGGCCCTGGAGGCCGCCCCCGCCGGCACCCCGATCGGGTTGCTTCCCCTGGCCCAGGGCCCCGAAGAGCGGGCAGCGGCGGCGCGGCGGCTGCTGGCGGAGCGGGTGCTTCTGTTGCTTAGAGCCTGAACGGGCTGAGTGATAAAGTCCGCTCGCCAAGACGGAGCCTCGACGGTTGCAGGCTGCCCTGACTCCCTCCCCGGATGCCGTCCCCCCAGTGGAGACGTCGATCGAAGAGGTCGCAGTGCATCCGACCGACGACTCCCATTCCCTGTCTGAGGTCACCGACGCTTCGTCGACGGTGAACAACGGCATGGACGGTTACCTGCGGCTGCAGCGCCGGTTGCTTCTTTCCACGGTCTGTGCTACCGCCTTGGCGGTGCCCATCACGGCCCTGTGGTTTGATCTCCCGACCGCTTTCAGTCTGCTGGTGGGAGCCCTCGCGGGTCTCCTCTATCTCCGGCTCCTGGCCCGCAGCGTGACCCGCTTCGGCGTCGAAACCAAGGGGGTGGGCAAGGCCCAGCTGCTGGTGCCGGTGGTGCTGGTGCTCGCGGCCGCCAGGCTTCCCGTCCTGGAGATCCTGCCCGCCGTGGTGGGTTTCCTCCTCTACAAGCCCGCCCTGATCGCCCAGGCCGTCCTCGACAGCTGAATCGATCCCTCTTCAGCCGCTCCGGCGGCCCTCTTCAGCCGCTCCGGCGGCCCAGACGTTCCGCCAGGCCCTACCCCCGATGGCTCCGTTGCCCCTCGCCCTTCCCTTCGCCGCCCTCGAGGTCGGCCAGCACCTCTACTGGCAGCTCGGCAATTACAAGATCCACGGCCAGGTCTTCCTGAGCTCCTGGGTCGTGATCGGCGCCCTGCTTGCCGTTGTGGTTGTCGGTACGCGCCGCCTGGAGCGCGATCCCAGGGGCGTGCAGAACCTTCTGGAATTCCTGTGGGATTACCTGCGCGACATCGCCCGCGAATACATCGGTGAGAAGGCCTACCGCGACTGGCTTCCCTTCATCGGCACCCTGTTCCTGTTCATCTTCGTGAGCAACTGGGGCGGCGCCCTTATTCCCTGGAAGCTGGTCCACCTGCCCAGCGGTGAACTGGGCGCTCCCACGGCCGACATCAACACCACCATCGCGCTGGCGTTGCTGGTTTCGCTGGCGTACTTCTATGCGGGCCTGAGCCGCAAGGGCTTCCGGTACTTCGAGTACTACGTGGAACCCACGCCGATCATGCTTCCGTTCAAGATCGTCGAGGACTTCACCAAGCCCCTCTCGCTCTCCTTCCGTCTGTTCGGCAACATCCTTGCCGACGAACTGGTGGTGGCCGTGCTGGCGTTCCTGGTGCCCCTGGTGGTGCCTCTGCCTGTGATGTTCCTCGGCCTGTTCACCAGTGCGATCCAGGCCCTGATCTTCGCCACCCTGGCGGCTTACTACATCGGTGAGGCCGTCCACGAGGAGCACCACTAGCTCCTGCCCCCGCCGGTCCGGTCCCCCGGTCTGGCAAACTCTCTGCGCGCAGGTCCGGCATGATCCGGGCCCGCCTTCCCAGGTGTCCCCGGCGCAGGGTTCTCGACAAGGTTCCTTCTGCGCTTCCCCGGCGCCCCACATTTCTAACCCCACCATGGATTCCCTTACTTCCGCTGCGTCTGTCGTGGCTGCTGGTCTTGCCGTCGGTCTCGGCTCCATCGGTCCTGGCATCGGCCAGGGCACCGCTTCCGGCGGCGCCGTCGAAGGCATCGCCCGTCAGCCCGAAGCCGAAGGCAAGATCCGCGGCACTCTGCTGCTCTCGCTGGCCTTCATGGAATCGCTCACCATCTACGGCCTGGTGGTCGCCCTGGTGCTGCTGTTCGCCAACCCCTTCTCCTGATCGGAGGCCGTCGCGGGGATGAGCGGGCTGCACGTACGTTGCGGCCCTTCTTCACCCCCGGCTCCATTCACGCCTCCACCACCGCCCGCCTTTTTGCCCCATGACCAGCTGGCTTCTGCTTGCCGAGGCAGGTGCGACCGCAGGGTCGCCCGAGGGAGGTCTGTTCGACCTCGATGCCACCCTGCCGCTCATGGCGCTGCAGGTGGTGCTCCTCACCTTCATCCTCAACAGCCTTTTCTTCCGTCCGGTCGGCAAGGCCGTGGAGGATCGTGAGGGGTACATCGCCACCAGCCGCACCCAGGCCAAGGAGAAAATCGCCCAGACAGTTCGCCTTGAGGCCGATCTCAAGGAGCAGCTGAAGGGGGCCAGGATCGAGGCCCAGAAGGTGATCCTTGAGGCCGAGCAGGATTCCGACCGCCTCTACCGCGAGGCCATGGCGGTGGCCCAGGGCGAGGCCATCGCCAGCCGCGAAAGCGCCCGCAGCAAGATCGATGCCCAGCGGGACAATGCCCTGAGTCTTCTTGAGGCCGATGCCGACAGGCTCGCCGACCTCATCGTCGACCGTCTTCTGCCCGCCTCATGATGACCTCCACTCTCCCGTCGCTGTTCGCCAGCCACGGCAGCTTCGGCCTCAACCTCGACATCTTCGAGACCAACATCATCAACCTGGCGATCGTGATCGCCGGCCTGGTGTGGTTCCTGAGGGGTTTTCTCGGGGGGATCCTGGAACGCCGCCGTGAGCGGATCCTGGGGGAACTCAAGGAAGCCGAGGAACGCCTGAGCGTCGCCACCGCGTCCCTCTCCGTGGCGCAGACGAGCCTGGGTGAGGCCCGCGCCCGCGCCGAGAAGATCCGCGCCGACGGCAAGCTCCGTGCCGAGGCCATCCGCCTCGAAAGCGAGATGCGCACTGTCGAAGAAATGGCTCGGCTCAAGCAGGACTCCCAGTCCGATCTGGATTCCGAGGTGTCCCGCGTCAGCAAGATGCTGCAGCGCGAGGCCGCTGAGATGGCGATCGCCAAGGCCCTCGCCAGCCTTCCCGGCCGCCTCGACGCCAGCACCCAGGCCCAGCTGATCGATCAGTCCATTCAATCGATGGGGAACGCCTGATGCCTCTGCTCAACACCATCACCACCCCCTACGCCGACGCTTTCCTCCAGGTCTGCGACGCCAATGGGGACACCGAGGCGGTGATCGACCAGGCCCGGGAGATCCTGGCCCTCTGGCACGACTCCAGTGACCTGCGCGAGGCGATGGCCTCCCCCGTCCTGGAGGTCGAAGGCAAGAAGGCGGCCCTCGAGAAGCTCTTCGGCAAGGACATCTCCCCTTTCTTCCTCAACCTGCTCAAGCTGCTGGCCGATCGTCAGCGGATCGGGTTCCTCGATGCCGTCCTGGAGCGCCTGCTGGATCTCTACCGCGCCCAGAATCAGATCGCCCTGGCCACGGTGACCTCCGCCAGCCCCCTCAGCGACGAACAGCAGGCCCTGCTCGCCGAGAAGGCCAAGGTCGTGGCCGGTACCGACAAGGTGGAGATCAGCCTCGCGGTGGATCCTGCCCTGATCGGTGGGTTCGTCCTCAGTGTTGGCTCCCGGGTGATCGACGCCAGCCTCGCCGGTCAGGTGCGGCGCCTCGGCCTGACGCTCGCCAACGTGAGCTAGCGCTTCGCTCCCTTTCCCCTCTCCTTCTCACTTCATCGCCTCCCCTCCGGGGACTCCCACCCATGGTTTCCATCCGCCCCGACGAGATCAGCGCCATTCTCAAGAAGCAGATCGCCGACTACGACAAGTCGGTCTCTGTCAGCAACGTCGGCACCGTGCTGCAGATCGGTGATGGCATCGCCCGGGTCTACGGCCTGGAGCAGGTGATGGCCGGTGAGCTGGTGCTGTTTGAAGACGGCACCGAGGGTCTGGCGCTGAACCTGGAGGACGACAACGTCGGTGTCGTGCTGATGGGCGAGGGCCTGGGCATCCAGGAGGGCAGCACTGTCAAGGCCACCGGCCGCATCGCGGCGGTGCCCGTGGGTGACGCCATGCTGGGCCGGGTGGTGAACGCCCTGGGCCAGCCGATCGACGGCAAGGGTGAGATCCCCACCACCGAGACGCGCCTGATCGAGTCGATGGCGCCCGGCATCATCCAGCGCAAGTCGGTGCATGAACCCATGCAGACCGGCATCACCGCGATCGACGCCATGATCCCCATTGGCCGGGGCCAGCGGGAGCTGATCATCGGCGACCGCCAGACCGGCAAGACCGCCATCTGCATCGACACCATCCTCAACCAGAAAGGCGAGGACGTGGTCTGCATCTACGTGGCCATCGGCCAGAAGAACGCCTCCGTGGCCAACGTGGTGGAAGTCCTGCGCGAGCGCGGCGCCCTCGACTACACCGTGGTGGTGGCGGCCAGCGCCTCGGAAGCGGCGGCCCTCCAGTACCTCGCCCCCTACACCGGCGCGGCCATCGCCGAGTCCTTCATGTACAAGGGCAAGGCCACCCTGGTGGTGTACGACGACCTCACCAAGCAGGCCCAGGCCTATCGCCAGATGTCCCTGCTGTTGCGCCGTCCCCCCGGCCGTGAGGCCTACCCCGGTGACGTCTTCTATTGCCACAGCCGTCTGCTGGAGCGGGCCGCCAAGCTTTCCGACGCCATGGGCAAGGGCAGCATGACCGCCCTGCCCATCATTGAGACCCAGGCCGGTGACGTCTCCGCTTACATCCCCACCAACGTGATCTCGATCACCGATGGCCAAGTGTTCCTCAGTTCCGACCTGTTCAACTCCGGCCTGCGCCCCGCCATCAACGTGGGCATCTCCGTGAGCCGGGTGGGCGGCGCCGCCCAGACCAAGGCCATCAAGAAGATCGCCGGCACCTTGAAGCTGGAGCTGGCCCAGTTCGACGAACTTGCCGCGTTCTCCCAGTTCGCCTCCGACCTTGATGCCGCCACCCAGGCCCAGCTGGCCCGGGGCAAGCGTCTGCGTGAACTGCTCAAGCAGCCCCAGTTCAGCCCCCTGATCCTGGCTGAGCAGGTGGCAGTGGTCTACGCGGGCGTCAAGGGTCTGATTGATGAGGTGCCCGTGGAATTGGTGCCCCAGTTCGCCCGCGAACTGCGCGATTACCTCAAGAGCAGCAAGCCTGAGTTCATCAACAAGGTTCAGACCGACAAGGTGCTGAGCGACGAATCCGAAGCCATGCTCAAGGAGGCCATCCGCGAGGTCACCTCCTCGATGCTGGCCGCCGCCTGAGGACTCTCCACCCATGGCCAATCTCAAGGCAATCCGTGACCGGATCAGTTCGGTCAAGAACACACGCAAGATCACTGAAGCCATGCGGCTGGTGGCCGCCGCCAAGGTGCGTCGTGCCCAGGAGCAGGTGCTGCGCACCCGCCCCTTCGCCGATCGTCTGGCCCGGGTGCTGCAGAACCTCGAGTCCCGCATGGGATTCGAGGGGGCTGACTCACCTTTGCTGGCCGAGCGCCGTCCGGTGGGCACCATCACCCTGCTCGTTGTCACCGGCGACCGGGGCCTCTGCGGGGGCTACAACGCCAACGTCATCCGTCGTGGCGAGCAGCGCTTCGCCGAACTCAAGGGCCAGGGCTTCGCGGTCGACATGGTGCTGATGGGCCGCAAGGCCATCACCTATTTCACCAACCGCTCCTACCCGATCCGGGCGACGTTCACCGGCCTCGAGCAGGTGCCAACGTCCCAGGAAGCTGGCGAGATCGCCAACGAAGTACTGGCCGAGTTCCTTTCGGCCAGTACCGATCGGGTGGAGATCGTCTTCACCCGCTTCATCAACCTGGTGAGCTCCCAGCCGGTCGTCCAGACCCTGCTGCCCCTTGATCCCCAGGGCATCGCCAGCTCGGATGATGAGATCTTCCGTCTCATCACCCGCGATGGCCGCCTCGGCGTCGAGGTCGGCAAGGTGGAGAATGCGGCGCCGACCCTTCAGCCTGACTTCGTGTTCGAGCAGACCCCTGAGCAGCTGCTCAATGCCCTGCTGCCCCTCTACCTGGCCAACCAGCTGCTGCGCTCCCTCCAGGAAGCCGCCGCCAGCGAACTGGCCAGCCGGATGACGGCCATGAACAACGCCAGCGACAACGCTAAGGCGCTCGCCAAGACCCTCACCCTCGACTACAACAAGGCTCGCCAGGCGGCCATCACCCAGGAGATCCTGGAAGTGGTGGGTGGCGCGGCCGCGATGGGCTGACGATCAGCTCCAGGTGGCCGGTGGCGGGATCCCGCTCCCGGCCCAGCTGCCAGCCTTCCGGGTAGAGCAGCAGGATTTCCATCGTGGTGCGCACCCGGCTTCCGTGGCAGAGGTGGCCGCCCAGGGTGTGCCCCTCGGCGTCGGCCACCACCAGGTGGAGGTGGGCCCCATCCCCGCTGACGCTGCCCGCCAGCGAGATCACTTCCTGCGGACCGGCCAGGACGAGCCCTTCGTCCTGATCGGCGAAGCGCAGCACGGGACTCTCAAGGCTGCCGATCCCGCAGACGACGAAGCCGCAGCACGACGGCTCCGCCTGCGCCAGCCGTTCGAGCTCGCCGCGCAGATCCACACCCGGTGGCAGACGCAGGGGGCGGTAGCTCATGGGGAGGCGTGGGCTTGCTGGGGTCAGGACCCGCAGCGGTAGCCCTTCTCACGGAAGACCCGCAGGCAGGCGTCCACCACGGCTGGGTCGTAGAGCAGGCCCCGGTTTTTCTCGATCTCCGCGAGGGCGGCTTCGGTGCCAAGGCCGGCGCGGTAGGGGCGGTGGGCACACATCGATTCCACCACGTCGGCGACGGCCACGATGCGGGATTCCGGCAGCAGCTGATCGCCGGTGCGGCCATTGGGGTAGCCACTGCCGTCCATGCGCTCATGGTGTTCATAGACGATGCGGGCGATCGGCCAGGGGAAGGCCACATCCTTGAGGATCTGGTAGCCGGCCTCGACGTGTTCCTTGATCAGGTCGTATTCGTGGCGGGTCAGCTTGGTGGGCTTGCAGAGGATCTCCGCCGGCACCGTGATCTTGCCGATGTCGTGGACCGACGCGCCCAGCCGCAGCCCTTCCTGCTCCTTGGGCGAGAGTCCCAGCTCCGCCCCGATGGCGACCGCCAGGTTGGCCACCCGCGTCTGATGGCCGGCGGTGTAGGGGTCCCGCATCTCTGCCATCCCCCCCAGCACCGAGACCAGTTGCCGGTAGAGCAGTTCTTGTTCCCGGAGGGTGTCGATCCAGCCCGCCTTCGCCAGCTCGCCGGCGATGAGGCTGCCCAGACGGATGGCGATCGTGTCGAGCAGCAAGCGCTCCTCCGCCAGGAAGGGTCCTTCGTTGGCCTCTTCGAAGGGATCGGTGTAGCCCACGTCCACCGAGCCGCAGACCCGCTCATTGACTTTGATCGCCGAGGATTGGACCGACTGGCAACGTTCCAGATCTCCCGTCTGGTAGAGGCGTTCGCCGTGGCGGATTCGGGCAACGGCGCTGCTGGGGTGCAGCCAGGCCGTGGGGATCGTCGTGACGATCTCCGCCAGCATGCCGTCGATCGTTTCCTGGCTGGTGCTGATGATGTGTTCGATCTGCTGGAGGCAGTGGAGCTCCTTCATCCGTTCCATGAGGGCCTGCTCCAACGGCAGCGCCAGACCGTCGCGGGAGCGGGTGGCCACCCCCCGGGCCACCGCCCGGGCCGCTGAGCGGCCGCCACTGGCCCCGTTCCCATTGCCCATGGCATCCCCTACGGCAACGCCCATATCGCCCCCATTCCCAGAGGAGCAGAGCAGCACGAAGCACCTGCAACGGCGGTCGATGCCTTTCTGTTTTCTTCACGCTACTCCTCTGTCAGTGACCCCGCACCTGTTTCATGGTGTTGCGGGTCACCGCTGGGCGCACCTGTCTGGGGATGCCGTGGGGCAACGCGGCGGCCGGGAGAACGACGCTCTCCAGCGGGGGACGGACCGCATGGCCGACCACGTCGATTCCTTCCCGTTGCAGCAGCTGGGCCTGGCTATCGCCGTTGGGATCGCGCTTGGGCACCCCCAGGCTTCCGTCTGCTGACACGACGCGATACCAGGGAATGTCCAGCTTCGTGTTGTCGTCCAGCTGGCTGAGGATGTAGGCGACATGCCTGGGCATCAACGACAGATGCTCGCCGATGGATTGGTAGGTGGTGATCTTCGATTCGGGAATCGTCGCGACAATCCGGAGCACCTGATCCTTGATGCGCGCGAAAGCCTCGGACTTCGCCATGGGTGACTAGCTCGGCTCGCGCACGGAGATGATGACATTACCCTTCTTTCGTCCCGTATCGACATAGCGGTGGGCCGCCACGATCTGCTCAAACGGATAGATCCGATCGATCACCGGTTGGAACTCCCCCGTTTCTGCCAGCGCGGCAAGTTCGCGCAGATCCTCGAGTTTCACGGTCGCCGGTCCGGCGATCACGGTCCGGCCGGATGTCAGGGATACCCACACCCCCTTCAGCATGTCGGGCAGCCCGGCCAGCACCAGCAGCAGGCGCCCTCCCTTTCGGAGTGAGCGCCGGCAACGCGCGAACGGTGCTGTGCCGACCGTGTCGACGACCACGTCATACGTCTGGCCATTGCGACTGAAGTCGTCCCGGGTGTAGTCGATGACCTGGGCCGCCCCCAGGGAGCGCACCAGATCGAGGTTCGCCGTGCTGCACACCCCGGTGACCTCGGCTCCGGCGCGGCGGGCCAGCTGGATAACGGCGCTGCCCACTGCCCCGGAGGCCCCGTTCACCAGCACCCTCTCGCCGGGACGCAGCTTGGCCCGGCGCAGGAAGTCCAGGGCCGTCGTGCCGCCGAAGCACAGCGCGGCCGCCGTTTCGTCCGAGAGGCCCGGCGGTGTGGCCACCACCATGCCGTCCTGGGGCAGGCAGAGATACTCGGCATGGCAGCCCATGGCCATGTCGCTGAAGGCTAAGACCCGCTCCCCCACCTGGAATCGGGTGACGTTCCTGCCGATCGCGGCGACGACCCCGGCCAGCTCCGAGCCGAGGATGGGCTGCCTCGGCTTCCGCAGGCCGAACACCAGCCGCATGATCAGTCCGAAGCCCGTCGGCACCGTCTGGCTTCGGATGCGCCAGTCGGCCGCGGTGACGGTGGTCGCATGGATCCGGATCAGGATCTCCTCGGCCTTCGGGGCGGGTGTGGCGATCTCGCGGATCTGCAGCACCTCTGGCGGCCCGTAGCGTTCGGCGAGGACGGCTTTCATGGCAGGGGGGATCCGAAAAAGGAGGCATAGGCCCTGGCGAGGGCTTGCTTGCCGCCCGTTTCCAGCACGGCGCCGTGGGCCACGATCACCCGATCGAAGTCCCACTGCAGGACAGCCTGCATGGCCCTGCGCAGCGAAGCCCGCTCGGCGGTGGCCAGGCGCTCGAGAATGGTGGGCTCCAGGCGACCGTAACCGCCGCCGATCCGCGTGAGCCAGCGGGTGAGCCAGGCGGCGGAGGCATCGAAGTGGAAGGCGCTGTCCGTCAGGACGAGGGTCCGGCTGGGGGTGTGGCAGAAGGCCACCTCGTGCAGCGGCAATGGGCCGGTGGGCCCCAGGGTGTGGAGACCGCTGAGGCTGCACAGCAGCAATCCCGGCCATGGGGAGGGCTCTTGCGCGTTGAGCAGTCGGTCCAGCTGCAGATGGGGACACTTCTGCCTCAGGAAGGGCGGACCCCACACCACGGCCTGGGGACAGCGCTGCTGGAAGGCCTGGAGATGGAGATGGTGGAAGGCGTTGGGTGCCACGACATCGGTGACGACACCGATGGAGGCCAGGTCCAGTTCGAGCTCAGGGGTTGGCTGAATCGGCGAAAGGATCACCAGCCGGTGGCTGTGCTCCAGGCGGATGACGGTCATCCGGGTGCCGATGCTCAGGCCGAAGTACTTCTGCGGTTGTTCGGCCACCCAGAGATCATCGGCAAGGCGCCGCAGCATGGGGGTGGTGGATGGCTTTGGCCAGGCTAAGGGAGACGCTCACGTGCTGGAATTCGTACGGCCGCTGCCTGACAGAGGGGGGCGATGGAACCATTGCCTGGATGGTTCTGCACTCTGGCCGCGCAAAGATCCTGCCTGCCGTTCTCAAACGATGTGAATGATCAAAGCAAGGATGGCAACCATTGTCCAAAGGAAAGTGGCGAGAACTGAAGCGATAACGAGAGTCAGGAACAATGGGTTGGCCAAGAGCATGGCGCCAGCACTCAACGTCGCCAGTCCTTCGAACTCGCGGAGGACTGACTTGGCAGCACGAAGCCGACGGGCTAGCGTCAAAAGGTTTTGCAGGCGTTTCCATGCAGAGAATCCAGATTGGGCCGTCCGTGTCGCGGCGGCCAGGTCGGAGGCCCGCCAGCGCCGCTGCTTGATGAGGCTGTCGACACGCCAGTCGGCATCTTTCAGTTGTTTTTTCAGCTCGTTGTGGGCCTTGTACAGCGTGAATGCTTTTTGTGAGCTGTCCATGGCAAACTGGGAAATCTTCTCAGGCAACAAGATGATTTCTTTCAGTGTGGTGTGCAGCTTGGACAGCGTGAAGGAGGGTGCGCTGATCAGCATGAATAGAAAAATACAAGCGACCGCGTTCCTGCCTAGTGATTGATAGGCCATGATGGCAATCAACGCCCCTGAGCCAATATTCATCATCGCCAACCAGAAGATGCTGTCCACACTCTGGTTCGCGATTCTGACGGGCACTTGCAAGGCTTCCAGTACGGGTTTCAGGATCTCAGAGTTGGTTGTGCCCTGATTTTCTTGCCCGTTCATGAATCCCTGTGGATGGACGGCACTGTCGAGAGCATCATCTACGTTCGAAGATGCCGTGTGCTGTGGTTGGCGTGCGATGGCGCGTATGCGTTGAATGTATTGAATTGCCAGGCTGTATCAATCGGCCAGATGGTGTCGCTATGGCAGACTTATTTACGGCAGACTCTCTTGTTGTCGGGGTTTTCATCTGTTGGCCAGCGTAGCTTCTAAAGCTGGTCCGAGGCCCCCTTGCTGGCGACTTGCGGGATCTGCGCTTCCTGCGGCCACTGATCTGCAGGCCGTGTCCCCGTAGCGGTGCTCTCCCTCCCTGCCCATGGCTGATGCCGCCCCCGCCGCTCTGGCGATCGAGCCCCTGTTCCCGATGGCCCTGGGCCGGGTGCAGCTGGCGCCCGATCCCCTCGACACCGCCCTGCTGCTGCAGCGGGTGCTGGCGCTGCGGGAGCGGGATCCCAGTGAGGAGGGGGTCGCCTGGACCGGCGATGTGCGCGGCGCCGGGGAGCTGCACCGTGACCCGCTGTTCGCCCCCCTGATCGAGCGGCTGGCGCTCTATGCCCGGGAGTATCTGGCGGCGCTGGGCTTTGATCGCCGGCGCCTGGCCCTGCATGTGCAGCGCAGCTGGCCGGTGATCAGCGAGGCCGGCGAGCAGGTGGGGCGCCACCACCACCCCAACGCCCACCTCAGCGCCATCTATTACCTCAATGGTGACGGCAGCGGCCGCAGCGGCTGCCTGCGCCTGTTCGCCCCCCGCCAAGTCAATGAGCTGGTGCCGGGGCTGGCGGTGGGCCAGGACGGGCCGATCGGCGCCGATGCCGCCCTCAATCGCCCCTGGTGCGACGTGGCGCCCAGGGCGGGGCTGCTGCTGCTGTTCCCCGCGTCGGTCGACCATGCGGTGCTGCCCAACGAAGATCCCGACGACACCCGCTTCTCGCTGAGCATCGACTTCGTGCTCACGGCCCCGGCGAACGCGGCCGATCCGGGCGAGTACCTCGCCCCCCATCCCGGCCGCTGGCTGGCGATCGGAGAAGATGGGCCCGAGCCGGGAGCCTGAGCCGCCCTGCCGACGCCGCCCCTCCCCGACCCCCTTTGCCCGTGTCCGAGACCACCCCAGCGACCAGCCCAGCCACCTCGCCGGAGCTCCCCGTGTTCCAGATCAGCGCCAGCCTGGATGGCGCCTCGTACAGCTTTCCCTGCCGCAGCGACCAGACGGTGCTGAGCGCCGCCGAGGCCGCCGGGGTGCCCCTGCCCAGCTCCTGCTGCTCGGGCGTCTGCACCACCTGCGCCGCCCTGCTGCGCAGCGGCACCGTGCACCAGCCCGATGCCATGGGGGTCAAGGCCGAGCTCCAGGCCAAGGGCTATGCCCTGCTGTGCGTCTCCTATCCCCTCGCCGACCTCGATCTGGTGGCCGGCCAGGAGGACGCCCTTTACGAGGCCCAGTTCGGTCAGTTCCAGAAGTGAGCGCCCTGGTGCCCCTGGAGCTGTGGCTGCAGGCGTCCCCCGGTCCGCTGCTGCCCCAGCTGCGGCAGGGGCTGGCGC
>NZ_JAYGIA010000030.1:0-19349 GCF_034931165.1 Synechococcus sp. BA-124 BA4
GGCCCAGGCTGTGGCCGCAGCGGGACAGCAGGGCCTCGGCCAAGGCCTCGAGGCCGCTGCCCGTGAGGGCACTGATCACCACATCAACCTGGGCCGGGGGTGCTCCTGCGGCCCTGTCAGCTTTGTTGCCCACCACGAGCGACGGCACGCCTGCGGGCATCTGGGCATGGAGCTCCGCGTCGGCTTGTGTCCAGCCCTGAGCGAGGTCCACCAGCAGCAGCACCGCGTCGGCGCTGGCCAGGGCCTGGCGGCTGCGTTCGATGCCCAGCCGCTCCACAGGGTCGTCGGTGGAGCGGATGCCCGCGGTGTCCAGCAGGGTGAGCGGCACCCCCTGCAGCACCAGTTCGCTCTCCAGCAGATCGCGGGTGGTGCCCGGCAGCTCGGTCACGATCGCGCGCTCCCGGCGGCTGAGGGCATTGAGCAGGCTGGATTTGCCCACATTGGGGCGGCCGATGATCGCCACCTTCAGTCCCTCGCGCAGCAGCTGGCCCACGCTCGCCTCCGCCACCAGAACCTTCAGCTCCTGACGCACCGCCTCCAGCTCCACCACCAGGGCCTGCGGATCGAGAGGGGGCAGATCCTCCTCGAAGTCAACCCGGGCCTCCAGCTCCGCCAGCTGATCGAGCAGACGCTCCCGCAGGGTGCCGATCCGCCGCTGCAGGCCGCCATCGAGGCCCGCCAGGGCCAGCTGGGCCGCCCGCCGGCTTCTTGCCGTGATCAGGTCGCTGATCGCTTCGGCGCGAGTGAGGTCGAGCCGGCCGTTGAGGAAGGCCCTCTGGCTGAACTCCCCCGGCCGCGCCCGGCGCGCACCGCTGCGCAGCACCAGGTCCAGCACATGGGACACGGCGATCAGACCCCCGTGGCAGTGCAGCTCCACCACGTCCTCGCGGGTGAAGCTGCGGGGTGCCTTCATCAGCAGCAGCAGGGCCTCATCCAGCCGCTCCCCGCTGCCTGGATCGCGCACATGTCCGTAAAGCACGCGATGACTCCCCCAGGGCTGATCCCCGGGCGCCTCGAAGAGGTCGCGACCGATGGGCTCCGCCTGGGGTCCGGAGATTCTTACGATCGCCACACTTCCCTCTCCGGGCGCCAGCGCCGTGGCAATCGCAGCAATGGTGTCGTCCGAGTCCAAGCAGCCCGATGGCCAGGGTCCCCGCCAGTCTCGGTGGCGTCGATGGTGGACCGGCGCCCTGATCCGATTCCGGCGCTGGATCCGCTGGCTGTGGGAGCAGGAGGGAAGCCACGGCCAGCGGGCCCGCGGGCTGGCGGCAGGGGTGTTCTGCGGCTGCTACCCCTTCTTCGGGCTCCAGACCCTGCTTGGAGTGGCTCTGGCCAGCCTGGTGAGAGGGAACCATCTGCTGGCGGCTGCCGGGACCTGGATCAGCAACCCGCTCACTTATGTGCCCCTCTACTGGTTCAACTACCAGCTGGGCTGCTGGCTGCTGGGACCCGGCCATGGCTGGCCCAGCATGGCCGTGCTGAAGCAGCAGGGGATCTGGGAGCTGGGCTGGTCCTTCTCCAGCCGGCTGTTGCTGGGCTCCACGATTGTCGGCGCCCTGAGCTCCTCCCTGCTCGGGGTGCTCTATTGGCGCTGGTTGAAGCTCCAGAGCCTGCCGGGTTGATCTCGCTCAGGCATTGCCGAATCCTGGGCACAGCATCAGATCGATATGCCCACCGCTGGGCTGACGCCATTCGCGGAATTCTTCGGCAAGCGCTTTGTGCTCCCTGCGCTTCTGGACAGCATCAAGGGCCTGGAGCCGTTGATGCACCAGATCCAGGGTGTCGTCGATGAGTTGGGCGGCTTGTTCGGAAGTCATGGCAACACATGCCAGAAGGGAATCGGTGAAGGAATTCAGACAGAATCCTGCGCTGGAAGCTGTAGCGCCGAGCACCCGGATCCGGCGCTGTGGCTGGATCCGCACCGGTCCAGCCAGTCATGCAGGGGCTGCCAGTCATCGCGCTCATCGATGGCCGCCCAGATCCTCTCGATGCAGGAACGCACCGGCGGTTCCGGCAGATTCCAGCGCCGCAGGGTGGTGGCGATCGTCGCCTGCCGTTCACTCGAAAGGGCCGAACCGGTGGCCCACCAGGCGTCACGCCAGGCTTGCCAGGTTTCTCGAGGGGGATCGGCCGCAGCGGCCATGAAGGGGCTCAGCTCCCCGGGATCCTGGGGCAGCCCGCAGCGCTCGATCTGATCGGCGAGGGCCGCGAAGAACTCGCCGTAGGCGACCGGCCAGGAGGCCAGCAGCTGCAGGGTCAGCGGAACCGGGTCAGGCCGCTCCGGGTCCAGGGCTGCCGTGGCAAGCGCGTCGAAGCCCAGCCGGCGCATCAGCCGTGCCCGGTAGTGGGAGTCGTAGGCGGGCGCGAAGCGTTCCAACCTGGCTTCGAGCTCAGCTCTGGGCAGCAGCATCGCCAGCGGCTCCTGCAGCAGCCGCAGATTGTGGTGACAGATCAGCGGCTGCCGGCCGTAGGCGTAGAGCCCGCTGTGGTCGAAGTAGGCGGCGGTGAACCCCGGATCCCAGCCTTCGAGGAAGGCGAAGGGGCCGTAATCGAAGCTCTCCCCGGCCAGCGACATGTTGTCGGTGTTGAGCACCCCGTGCGTGAAGCCGGCGGCCATCCACTCCGCCGCCAGCCGCGCCACCCGCTCCACCAGCTCGCCGTAGAAGGCCAGCAGCGCCGGTTCGCTGGTTCCGCCGGACACTTCGGGATGGGCGGCGACGATGCGGGGGTAGTGGTTCGCCACCACATGGCGCAACAGACGCTCGAGGGCTGCGGGCTCTCGCCGGTGCAACAGCCGCTCGCAGCTGCCGAAACGCAGGTGGGTGCGGGCCATGCGCACCATCACGGAGCTGCGGGTCGGAGAGGGCTCGTCCCCCCGCCAGAGGTCCTCGCCTGTTTCCACCAGGCTGAGGGTGCGGCTGGTGGTGACACCCAGTCGATGCAGGGCCTCGGAGGCGATCAGCTCACGCACCCCGCCCTTGAGGGTGAGGCGGCCGTCGCCACCACGGCTCCAGGGGGTGGTGCCGGAGCCCTTGGTACCCAGGTCCTGCAGGTCCCCCCGGCGATCGCGCAGCTGCCCGTAAAGGAAGCCGCGACCGTCTCCCAGGAAGGGGTTGTAGCTGCCGAACTGATAGCCGTGGTAGCGCAGCGCCAGCAGGGGGGTGCGCGCCTCGAATCGGCCATAGGCGGCTTCCAGATCCTGATCACGGACGGCGGCCGGATCGAGGCCGAGCTGGGCCAGCAGATCATCGTTGCGGAAGCGCAACCGGGTGAGTGGGAAGCGGGCCGCCTCCACCACGTCCCAGTAGTCAGGGCCGAGACCCTCAAGCGACGGCTCGAAGGGCAAGGCCAGCAGCGGATTCGGACGCTCGTGCAACACCCCGGACGCCCTTGGCTGGTCGCACCCTAGAAACGAGGCTCGAGACCAGGTCCACCGTGCTGGAATCACCCTCCGGACCAGCAGCTCGTCAGCCGGTCGGGATCGCCCTCACCGGGCTCTGGCTGCTGATCGCCGCAGGACTGGTCCTGCGGCTCTGGCAGGCACCGACGGCCGCTGGCCACTACGACCTGGATGTGGACACCTACCTCCACCTGGGCAGAAGGCTGCTGCACGGTCGACTGATGTACGAGGAGGGCTTCAACGCCAAGTGGCCGATCATCCAGGTGCTCTATGCACCCTCGGCCTGGCTGGGATCGATCCGGGCCCACCGGATGCTGACCCTGCTGCTCAACCTCGGCGGCGGCCTGCTGCTGGCCATGGCGATCCGCCAGCTGGCCCGAGGCGGCCTGCTGCCGCTGCGGGATGGCTCACTGGTGCCGGCCGGCAGCGCCGTTCTGTACGTGACCATGAGCCAGAAGATGCTCGGCGGCCTCTCCGGCCATCTTCACCAGTTCGCCAATGCCTTCCTGGTGCTGGCCCTGGCCGTGCTGGCCCAGCAGCTGCCCGGGACGCGCCGGGTGGGGCTGGCAGCGGCGGGCTTCTGCCTGTTCCTGTCGGTGGCCGTGCGTCCCAACCTGCTGCTGCCCCTGCTGCTGGTGACGCTGGCGCTGCTGCCCTGGCCGGGATCCTGGAGCCGGCGGCGGCGCCTGACGGGCCTGGGCTGGGTGACGGGGGGCGCCGGGCTGGGGGCGGTGCTGATGGGGCTTCCCTACCTGGGGCTCAGCGATGGACCGGCCCGACTCTGGGCGGGAGCGGTGCTTCTGCCGCTGGAGTGGAGCGCCCAGCGCCCAGGGGACCACCAGAGCCTGGGTGAACTGTTCAGGCAGGTGGCGGGAGCATCGGTGGCGGGGGTGGAGCTCTGGATGCTGCTGGTGATCCCGCTGCTTGGCGTGGTGAGCCTGGCCCGTCAGGCCAGGCGAGGCCGGGGAGGTTCCTCCACCCGGAGCCTGATGGTGCCGCTGCTGAGCCTCGTTTTCCTGGGTGGGTTGATCCTCTCCTTCGGCTCCACCCACTTCTGGAGGCATTACGTGCTGATGGCGATCGTGCCGGTGGTGCTGATCGTGGCCAGCGGCATGGCCACCCTGGAGCGGTCCTCCAGCCGCGGACTGCGGCGAACAGGCACCGCCTTCGCCCTTGCGCTCTCGCTGATCCTGATGAACAACGTGTTCGTGGCGGAGATCCTGGCCGTAGGGGCAGACGCCAGGGCACCGGATGCGGTGGAGGTCGATCGGGAGCGGTTGATCCAGCAGCTGCGAACCCTGAAGGGAGAAGCTGGCACTTTCACCTCACCCCAGGATTTCTCCCTGCACTGGCAGCTGGATCAGCCTTCCTCCACCGTGGGGGTTCACCCCAGCTGGAGCCTGGATCCCTACGGGATGCGACGCTCCTGGGCAACCGATCGGATCGGCCTGGCCATCAGCGACGAACAGGCCTGTGCCCAGCTCACCGACCCGCGCCACCGTCACCTGATCTGGACCCGCACCGGGAGGGGAGGTCGCCACAGCGAAGACTTTCTCCTGGAGTGCCTGAACCGCGACGAGCACACCTGGCGGGAGATCACCCAGGACATGGGGCTCACCTCCGGGGGGATCAGGGTCTTCCGCAGAAACCCGTGAAACGGGGTGGCCCATGACCCCTGTCAAGGGTGGCAGCGCCATGCAGACTGTGTTCCAGGTCACCATCTGCCCTTGAGCCGACCACGAATCGCGCTGCTGGGTTTGTGGTGGCTCACCCTGGCGGGACTGGCGGTCCGTGTCTGGCGGGCCAGCACCATCGCCGGCAGCTACGACGGCGAGATCGATTCGCTCCTGGTCCTCGCCCAGCGCGGCCTGCACGGGACCCTGCTGTACCAGGAGAGCTACCTGCGCCAGTGGCCGATTGCCCAGTGGCTGTTCACCCCGTCGGCCTGGCTGGGATCGATCCGGGCCCATCGCCTCCTCGTGCTGGGCCTCGACCTGATGGCGGGCCTGCTGATGGCCCGGGCGGTTCGGAATTTCTCAACCGCGGGTCTGATCCCCCTGCCCCCCCGCTCCCTGGTGCCCCAGGCCTGCGGAGTGCTGCTGGTGGTCCTGGCCCAGAAGCTGCCTGGCGGAATCGCCGGCAGCCTGCACCAGTTCGCCAATGTCTTTCTGGTGCTCGGCGTCTACCTGCTGAGCCTCGCGGCCGATGGACAGGACACAGCCGGCAGCCTCAGGCGTTGGCGCCTGCGCGTGGCCGCCGCGAGCTTCGCCCTGCTGGCGGTGGCCTGTTTCTTCACGCTGATCTATCCCCTCACCCTGGTGGCCGCCCTGGTGCTGGTGCACCACCGCCACCCCGATGCTCTTGCCCGGGCCCTGGCCGCCGGAGCCGCCCTGGGCTGTGCCCTGCTGGTCCTCCCCTACCTGTTCGTGAGCGATGGGCTGGCTCTGCTGTGGGCGGGAGCGGTGGCCCTGCCCCTGGAATGGGCCAGCCAGCAGCTCTGGTGGGGGGAAAACGTGAGCAACCTGTTCAGCGAGCTGGCCCGCATGCCCCTGGCAGGTCTGCCCATCTGGAGCCTGATCCTGATGCCCGGCGCCGGCCTGCTGCTGATCGCCAGGCGTGCCTGGGGGGCCGGGACCAGACCCCAGGAGCGGCTGCTGCTGGTGCCCGCACTGGCCAGCGTGTTTCTGCTGGAGCTGATCTGGTCGTTCCAGCGCACCGATTTCGATGGCCACGACGGTCTGTTGATCGTGGTTCCCCTGGTGCTGATCACGGCCGCGGGGATGGCGGAGCTGGAGAGGACCAGGCGCCGTTCGCTGCGCGTCGGCGCCTTCACAGGCAGCCTGATCCTCTCGCTGATCCTGTTCAACAACATCGCCATCGCCGAGGTTTTCGGCTCACCGTCGCGGCCACCCGAGCTGGTCGCGGCTCTGGAGCAGGACCGCGCCGAGCTGCGCCGTTACTTCAGCGGCCTTCCCGAAGCTGATCGAGGCTTCACGGCGCCCCAGGACCCTGCCCTGCAATGGCAACTGAGGGTGCCGGCCAGCACCGTGGGCATCGGCCCCAGGTGGAGCCTCAACCCCCAGGGCCTCAGGGCGTCATGGGCCACCCGCACGATCGGCCTGCCTGTGGGCCAGGCCCAGATCTGCGCCCAGCTGCTTCAGCCCGCGAATCGCCACCTGGTCTGGACCCGCACCGACCCCGAGGGGCCCAACACCGAGGACTTCCTGAGGCAGTGTCTCAAGCTGGACAAGGGTCGCTGGCAGGAGCTCACCGGGGAGCTGGGACTGCGCACCGGAGAGTTCAAACTGTTCCGCCGCGAGGCCTAACCGATGCCGGTGCGGCAGAGGTCGAGCACGTCAGCCATCGAGCGGATCTGATCCATGGTGGTGCCCAGCTGGCTGGCGCTGGCGAGCTCGACCTTGAGGTCGATCCGGGCGGGTTTGCCGTAGGCCGTGCGCACCCTGGCGTCACTGACGTTGATGCGGCTGTCGGAAAGGCGCGTGAGGATGTCCTTGAGCACGCCGACACGATCCAGCACCTCGATGCGGATCTGCACCGGATAGCGGCGGCGCTGCTGGTCGGCCGCCGGATTCCAGCGCACGGGCAACCGGCGCTCGACCGGGACGGCAGCCACATTGCTGCAGTCCTGGCGGTGAATGGTGATGCCATGGTTCCCCAGGGCGACACTGCCCACGATCGCCTCGCCGGGGAGGGGGCAGCAGCAGCCCCCAAGCCGGTACTCCAGGCCCTCGAGCCCCAGGATCGGGCTGCCGCCGCTCTCCGCAGGAGACGGCGGGGGCAGCATCGGCTGGTCCGAAACGCTGCGGGCCAGGTCTTCATTGCTGAGCACCGGTGCCGCTGCCGCGGTGCTGAGGCGCACCTCCTCGCGCAGACGGTTGACCACCTGCTGCAGAGTGACGCCACCGAAGCCGAGGGCGGCCAGCAGGTCCTCGGTGCCCACCAGATTGCAGCGGCGGGCCACCTTGGCGATCGCCTCGCCGTTGAGCAGAGCGTCGAAGCCGTCACGTCCCAGCTCCCGCTCGAGCATGGCGGTCCCCCGCTGGATGTTGTCCTGGCGGTGGCTGCGCTTGTACCACTGACGGATGCGGTTGCGGGCGGTGGGTGTCGCCACGAAGTTGAGCCAGTCGAGGCTCGGATGCGCCGACTTCGCCGTGATGATCTGCACGAAGTCACCGTTGCGCAGCGGCGTGGCCAGCGGGCAGAGACGGTCATTGATGCGCACGCCCTGGCAGTGGTTCCCCACTTCCGAGTGGATGCGGAAGGCAAAATCCACGGCCGTGGAGCCCTTGCGCAACCCCACCACATCCCCCTGGGGCGTGAACACGAAAACCTCCTCGTCGAAGAGGTCTTCCTTGATGGACGCGAGATAGTCGCTGCTGTCTTCGCCGCCATCATCCTGCTGCCAGTCAACCAGTTGGCGCAGCCAGTTGAAGCGTTCGGCGGCTCCGGCCGAGGCCGGTGATCCCCCCTCCTTGTATTTCCAGTGGGCCGCGATTCCGTACTCCGCCACCTGGTGCATCTCGGTGGTGCGGATCTGCACCTCGATCGGCCGGTGGCGGCCGATGACGGCCGTATGCAGGGACTGATAACCGTTGGGCTTGGGCAGTCCGATGTAGTCCTTGAAGCGGCCGGGGATCGGGCGGAAGGTGTCGTGAACCACCGCCAGGGCGCGATAACAGCTCTCGAGGTTGGGCGTCAGGATGCGCAGGGCCGCCACATCGAAGATCTCGTGGAAGGCCTTCTGCTGCATCTGCATCTTGCTCCAGATGCCATAGAGATGCTTGGGCCGGCCACTCACCTCGCAGTCGTGCAGACCTGCGCCCCGAAGCCGTTGCATCAGCAGGGCCACCGTCGCGGCCAGCCGCTCCTCCCGGTCGCTGCGCTTGCTGGCCACCTGCTGCTTGATCTCGTTGTAGGCCTCGGGCTCCAGGATCTTGAAGGCGAGGTCTTCGAGTTCCCACTTGAAGCGACCGATGCCGAGGCGGTTGGCCAGGGGCGCGTAGATCTCGCGGGTTTCGCGGGCGATGCGCTGCTGCTTCTCGGGCTTGAGGGCCCCGAGGGTGCGCATGTTGTGGAGTCGGTCCGCGAGCTTCACCAGCACCACGCGGATGTCGCTGGCCATGGCCAGGAACATGCGGCGCAGGTTCTCGGCCTGGGCTTCGGTGTGGTTGGTGAAGTGAATGCCGCCCAGCTTGGTGACCCCCTCCACCAGAGCGCGCACCTCGGCACCGAAATGGACCTCGAGGTCTTCAGGTGTGACATCGGTGTCCTCGACCACGTCGTGCAGGAAACCTGCAGCGATCACCCCCGCGCTGGCGCCGATGTCGCGCAGCAGGTCAGCGACGGCCACCGGATGAATGATGTAGGGCTCGCCTGTGGCTCTCACCTGGCCGTCGTGGAGCTGGAAGGCGAAATCAAAAGCGGCCGCCAGCAGAGCTTCAGGATCGGTGGGGCAGGTCTCCCCATCGCCAGGGGGCACGTGGAGGATGCACTCCCTGAGCCACTCGGGCAGTTTCACCCCGTAGTCGTCGGGGGTGCGGATCGGCCTCCGTCGCAGACCTGGGGCCGGGGACGAATCACCCTCGGGGGGCGGCGGATCATCACTGCCAGCGACAAGCCCGGGGCTCAGCCCGGCAACCCGTTCGGTGCCGAGGCTCTCGCCCGCAACGTTGTCCTTGATTCCAACGGCGGTATCGAGCATCACCGGACGCTTCTGCACCCATCGTATGCAGATCACGCAACAAAACCACGTCTGCAGCCGCAGCTCTCCCATGCTGGGCCAGCACGTCCTGATCCGCCGCGTCCCATGGCCGTCACGCGTGCCACCGAGCCGGTGCTGGAGATCAGCGACCTGATCGTGAGCTACCCGGGCAGCAGCGGAGCGCCGACCCTCGATGGCCTCAACCTGCGCCTGGGCTCCGGTGACACCCTCGCGCTGGTGGGTCCATCCGGCTGCGGAAAGAGCACAGTCGCGCGGGCCGTGCTGCAGTTGCTCCCACCCGGCAGCCGCTGCAGCGGCTGCCTGCGGCTGGCCGGCGAGGACCCCCGCGAGCTGAAGCGTCCGGCCCTGCGCCGACTGCGGGGGGAGGCCGTGGGGCTGGTGTTCCAGGACCCGATGACGAGGCTGAACCCGCTGCTGCGCATCGGTGAGCACCTCAGCGACACCCTCTCGGCCCATCGTCCCGACTGGGATCGGGCCAGGGTGCGCCAGCGAGTGCGGCAACTGCTGGAGCGGGTGGGCATCGGCACGGATCGCTACGGGAGCTATCCCCATGAGTTCAGCGGCGGCATGCGCCAGCGGCTGGCGATCGCCCTGGCCATGGCCCTGGAGCCTGCGCTGGTGATCGCCGATGAGCCCACCACCAGCCTGGATGTGGCCGTGGCGGCCCAGGTGATGGCCGAGCTCACCGACCTCTGCCGGGACAGCGGCAGTGCCCTGCTGCTGATCACCCACGACCTCGCCATGGCGGGGCGTTGGTGCCAGCGCATCGCGGTGCTCGACCATGGTCAGGTGGTGGAGGAGGGCCCGGCCGGCAGCCTGCTGAGCGCTCCGAAGGCACCGCTCAGCCAGCGGCTGGTGGCGGCGGCCCGTGCCCGGGAAGGCAGCCACACCCCGCCCTCGACCGACACGGCACCCCTGCTGGAACTCGAGGAACTGCGCTGCTGGCATCCCCTGCCCTCAGCGCCCTGGCGACGGCGCTGGCTGAAGGCCGTCGATGGAGTGAGCCTGCGCCTTGGGCCGGGCGAAACCCTCGGGGTGGTGGGAGCATCAGGCTGCGGCAAGAGCACCCTCTGCCGTGCCCTGATGGGTCTGACGCCGGTGCGGGGAGGCCGCGTGAGCCTGGAGGGCCGCGACCTGCTCCGGATGGACGGGGCTGAGCTCGCCCGGGCCCGCCGCAGCCTGCAGATGGTGTTCCAGGATCCGCTGGCCTGCCTCAATCCGAGCATGACGGTGGGGGAGGCGGTGGCGGATCCGCTGCTGATCCATGGCCTGGCGAGCCGCTCCGAAGCCCGGGCCAGGGCCCGTGACGGGCTGGCCACCGTGGGGCTGGAGCCGCCGGAGCTCTACGAGAACCGCCTGCCGCGGCAGCTCTCCGGCGGCCAGCAGCAACGGGTGGCCATCGCCCGCGCCCTGGTGCTGGAGCCGAAGGTGCTGCTCTGCGATGAGAGCGTGAGCATGCTCGACGCCGAGGTTCAGGCGGAGGTGCTGGCCCTGCTGCGGCAGCTTCAGGGCCGTCTCGGCCTGGGCTTGATCTTCGTGACTCACGACCTGGCTGTGGCCGGCGGCTTCTGCCAGCGGCTGATCGTGCTCGACGGGGGGCGAATCGTGGAGGAAGGGCCCGCCGGAGCGATGCTCGAGCGGCCCCAGGCCGTGATCACGCGCCAGCTGGTGGATGCCTGCCCCCGGTTGCCGGCACCGGCCTGAGCCATGTCCGTCCAGCCCCCGACACCCCGGCAGAAGATCAGGCACCTGCTGAGGCTGTTTGTGCTGGTCAATGCGATCGGCATCGGGGTCGCCGTGGCGATCTGGGTCTACGGACTGGAGATCCAGACGGTGAATGCCCTGCGCCTGCAGCTGGCCAACCACCTGCCTCGCTGGTTCGTGCTGCCGCTGATGGGCCTGCTGGGGGGCGGCATCGCCGGAGCCCTGATCAGTGGTGTGGAGCCCGGAGCCAAGGGATCGGGGATCGTTCAGGTGATGCTCTGGCTGCGGGGGGTGCCGGTGCCCATGGGCTGGCGGGTGGCGGTGGTGAAGCTGCTGGCCAGTGGCGTGGCGATCGGCGGGGGGATCCCGGTGGGGCCCGAGGGGCCGTCGATCCAGATCGGAGCCTCCCTGGCCAGGGAATCCGCCGATCGGCTCTCAAGGAAAGACCCTCAGCAAAGCCTGGCGGTGGCCATCGGCAGTGGCGCCGGGCTGGCGGCCGTGTTCCACTCCCCCCTCGGTGGCGCGATGTACACGATCGAGGAGCTGCTCAAACGCTCCGACGTCCGCACCAACGCCATCGCCACCTTCGCCACCTTCGCCACGATCGCCTGGACCCGTCTGCTCACGACGGCGTCGGTGGGGCCGGCCTGGCTGAGGGAACTGATGCCGATCATCCCCTACCCCAGTCGCCTCGATGATTTCCGTCTGGTGGATGTGCCGATCCTGCTGGTGCTGGGAGTGCTCGCCGGTGGCTTGGCGGTGCTGTACCAGCGGGGGATCCTGCGGCTGCGCCTGACCCTGCGGCCCCTGCGGCTGGAGGCCTGGCAACTGCTGCCGCTGGTGGGTCTGATGATCGGCCTGGGCTGGTCGCTCCTGCCGGACAGCTTCGACAACCCCGACAGTCTCGACTTCGACGCCCTGCTGGGGTTGAGCACCCCCTCCACCGCCCTGGTGGCCCTGGGGGTCCAGGGGGTGGGCACAGCCGTGGCCGTGGCGGCAGAGGCCCCGGGCGGCTTTCTGGCACCGGCCCTGGTGGTGGGCGCCTCCCTGGGCACCCTGGTGCAGCAGCTCTGCCTGCTGCTGTTCTCCTATGCCCCGGCCACCTTGCTCTTCGCCGGCGGCGGCGCCTTCCTGGGGGCCCTCACGCGCACCCCGCTGACGGCCATCCTGCTCACCTTCGAGCTGAGCAAGAACTACGCCTTGCTGCTGCCGATCGGCTTTGCGGTGCTCACCGCCATCGCCGTGGCCGACCAGCTCGAGCGACTCACCCTGTTCGACGTGATGCTCGAGGAAGCCAGCCCAGGCTCCCGCTGAGTGCACCAGGGCCCGCGTCTGCCGCTCAGACCGTCAGATCCCCGACGCGGAGGGGTTGAGGCGCTGACGCAGGGAGGTGAGCAGGGCCTGGAACACCGGCGGCAGAGGAGCTTCGAAGACCAGACGCTCACCGCTGATCGGATGATCGAGGCCGAGGGCCACCGCATGCAGGGCCTGGCCAGGCAGCTCCAGCGGCAGCTTGCGGCAGCGGCTGTAGGTGGCATCACCCACGATCGGATGGCCGATGTGGGCGCAGTGGACCCGGATCTGATGGGTGCGGCCGGTGTCGAGCCGGAAGCGCAGCAGGGAGTAATCGCCGAGGCGCTCGATCAGGGTCCAGTGGGTGCAGGCGAAGCGACCCTTCTCCTCGGCCACCACGGCGTACTTCTTGCGATCGGCGGGATGACGGCCGATCGCCCCCACGATCGTTCCACTCCCGAGCGCCGGCGACCCATGCACGACGGCCAGGTATTCCCTTGAGGCCACCCGTTTCTGGATCTGCACCTGCAGCCGCACCAGGGCTTCCTGGCTCTTGGCGACCACGATGCATCCGGTGGTGTCCTTGTCGAGGCGATGCACGATTCCGGGGCGCATCTCGCCGCCGATCCCGGGCAGATCGGGGCAGTGGTGCAGCAGACCGTTCACCAGCGTGCCGTCGCGGTTGCCCGGAGCCGGATGCACGGTGAGGCCCGCCGGCTTGTTGAGCACGATCAGGTGGACATCCTCGTAGAGCACATCGAGGGGGATCGGCTGCGGCATCAGGTAGGGCAGTGGCTCAGGCGGCGGCATCCACAGCTGCACCTCGTCGTGGAGCCGCAGGGGAGTCTTGGCCCGCCCCGTGACGCCGTTGACCCGCACGTAGCCGGCATCGATGAACTTCTGGATGCGGGCCCGGCTCTGCTCGGGCCGCTGGGCCACGAGCCAGCGGTCGAGCCGCATCGGCAGCGGCTTCGGGTACTGGAGCGTGAGCAGCTCCCCCTCTCCTTCACCGAAGCCCGTCATGCCGGATCAGGAGGCAGTTCCAGGGCGATCGGGCCGAGAAGGGAGCGGCGGAAGTCGTCAAGCAGGCGCTGGGCCATGCGGGCGGTATCGCCGCTGGTGTGGCGTGCGGCGGCGGCCTCCAGCCAGTTCCAGCCATCCATCGGGGAGGGCACCGGCACGCTGTAGCGCCCCAGCACGCCACCGGAAGAGATCCCCGCCGCCGGGTGCCGCTGCAGCGACTCGAGCAGGTGCAGGAACGCCACGGCCACGGCCTCGCCGTCATAGGCGGCCTGGCCGATGTCGTCGCAGAGGGCCAGCAGCAGGGCGGCGCGCTGGTCATCGAGGCGTGGCGGCAGGACGCCGGGGGCATCGAGCAGATCCAGCTCCTGGCCCAGGCGCACCCAGCGCAGGGTGCGGGTGACCCCGGCACGGCGGGCGCTGTCGACCACCTTCTGACGTACGAGGCGGTTGATCAGGGCCGATTTGCCCACGTTGGGGAAGCCGAGCATGAGGGCGCGCACCGGCCGCGGCCGCATGCCCCGGCCTGCCCGGCGGGCGTTGAGCTGGGATCCGGCGCGGATCGCAGCCTCCTGCAGCTGCTTCACCCCGGTGCCCACCTTGGCGTCGCACCACCAGGGGGTCTCGCCCCGCTCACGCAGCCAGAGGTCCCAGGCCTGGCGGGCCGCTTCGCTGATCATGTCGCGGCGGTTGATCACCAGCAGACGCGGCTTGGCCTTCATCCAGCGCTGCAGGCGGGGATGGCCGGTGGCCCGGGGAATGCGGGCATCGCGCACCTCGATCACCAGGTCCACCTTGGCGAGCTGGGTGAACAGCTGCCGTTCCGCCTTGGCGATGTGCCCCGGATACCACTGGATTGCGGGAGCCGACTGGCTGAGGCCCTCGCCAGCGGGCGTGGCGATGCCCTCCATCAAGGCACCACCAGCACAGGGCAGGGGGCCAGCTGGATCACCCGCGACGCCGTGCTGGGCTGATCGGCATCGAGGGACAGTCCGCGGGTGCCCATCACGATCAGGTCGGCATCGATCTCATCGGCCACATCTCCGATCACGAAGGCAGGCCGCCCTTCCCGCTCGATGACGTCACAGGCCACACCAGCCTGCTCGAAATGGCTGCGGGCCTGCTCCAGAAGTCGCGCCACGGCAGCGGCATCGTGCATCACGCCCTCTTCGGCCTCCACCACGGAGAGCACCACCAGACGGCTGCCATGCTGCTGGGCCAGCTTCAGGGCAAAGGCCGCCGTGTCCATGGTCTGGCGGCTCTGGTCGATCGGAAACAGAACAGTGTTGAACATGGGTTCGCCATCCAGTGGTCGCCATCCCGGCGCAAGGGTCGGACAGAACGCGCCGCCCCACTTGTCCTAGCGCCCGCCTGGGACCCGGGCCGGGGGCCGCAGGTTAATCTCTCCCATCCTCGACCTCCCCAGACCCCATGGCGAAGCGATCCCTGACCAGCCTGTCCGCGGCCGATCTGCAAGGCAAGCGTGTTCTGGTGCGGGTCGACTTCAACGTACCTCTGGATGAGAGCGGTGCCATCACCGATGACACCCGCATCCGTGCGGCCCTGCCCACCATCCACGACCTCATCTCCAAGGGCGCCAGGGTGATCCTGGCCGCCCACTTCGGCCGGCCCAAGGGCGAGGTGAACGAAGCGATGCGCCTCACCCCGGTGGCCGCCCGTCTGAGCGAGCTTCTGGGCAAGCCGGTCGTCAAAACCGACAGCTGCATCGGCCCCGATGCCGAGGCCAAGGTGGCGGCCATGGCCGACGGGGATGTGGTGCTGCTGGAGAACGTGCGGTTCTTCGCCGAAGAAGAGAAGAACGACACCGAATTCGCCAAAAAGCTGGCAGCTCTGGCCGAGGTGTATGTGAACGACGCTTTCGGCGCCGCCCACCGGGCCCATGCCTCCACCGAAGGGGTGACCGAATACCTCAAGCCGAATGTGGCCGGTCACCTGATGGAGAAGGAGCTGCAGTATCTGCAGGGCGCCATCGATGAGCCCAAGCGTCCCCTGGCGGCGATCGTGGGCGGCTCCAAGGTGAGCAGCAAGATCGGCGTGCTCGAAGCCCTGATCGACAAGTGCGACAAGGTCCTGATCGGCGGCGGCATGATCTTCACCTTCTACAAGGCCCGTGGCCTGGCGGTGGGCAAGAGCCTCGTCGAGGAAGACAAGCTCGAGCTGGCCAGGGAGCTGGAGGCCAAGGCCAAGGCCAAGGGCGTGCAGCTGCTGCTGCCCACCGACGTGGTGCTGGCCGACGCCTTCTCACCCGACGCCAAGACCCTCACCACCTCGGTGAACGTGATCCCCGACGGCTGGATGGGTCTGGATATCGGCCCGGATTCGCTCAAGGCCTTCCAGGCCGCTCTGGCCGACTGCAAGACGGTGATCTGGAACGGGCCGATGGGCGTGTTCGAGTTCGACAAGTTCGCCGCCGGCACCAACGGTGTGGCCCACACCCTGGCGGACCTGAGCGCCAAGGGCTGCTGCACCATCATCGGTGGCGGGGATTCGGTGGCGGCGGTGGAAAAGGTGGGCGTGGCCGAGAAGATGAGCCACATCTCCACCGGCGGTGGTGCCAGCCTCGAACTGCTGGAAGGCAAGGTGCTCCCGGGCGTCGCCGCCCTCGACGACGTCTGATCGCCTGATCGGCACAGGCCAGGGACGTGGGGGCAGGCTTGGGCGAAGGAGGAGCCTGCCCCATGAACTCGCCTGTGATCGGATCCTGCCGTCAGCTCTGAAGCTCTCCGTTGACACGATCACGGCCGTTTCCGACACTGACCCAATCCCCATCGAAACTCCGGAAGGTGAATGACAGGGGCTGTTCGACGTACTCGGCAGTGTACTCGGATTTGACCGGAGATCCCACCGCAATCTCCAGGGAAGTCCGCATGAAGTCTTGATATTGACTGGCATCGACTACCCCAATCCATCGGGTTGGGTGCGTTGCGAAGATTGCCAATGAATATGGCTAAAGCATGCCCAAGCTGTCCTATTTCGTCGCTGTTCGGCGCGAGGAAAGCCATGACCTCCTCGCAGAGAATCGCGGAATACGAGATGACCTCAGGCACCGAAGGAGTGGCAGACTCCCCAGATTTTTCGTTCCAAATCCATGCTTGAAGCCCAACAACATCCAAACTTCAACCAGATTTCACAGAGCGGGACGAACAGCCCGGAAGTCCACAGGTAGTTACCCTTATCTCACTCAGCCAATCCCGCCATCCAAAAGCAGGCCGGAGAGCAACTCGACAGCCTGCAGGTTGTGAGGAACACAAGAAAACCCTGACCACGGAAAGGGGCAGGACAACGGTCCGATGAGGCCAGTACACTCTCATCCCCCTGACCGGATTCAGCCGGCTTTGGCCATCCCTTGGATCGAGGAGTGCTGTTCACACGTGGTCCTGGCCTTGACCTCAATGTCCAGCGTTTCCGTCATCCGGCCAGCCGACCGACGCTGCCTCACGTGCCGCGGGCGCCCTTGCCGTCCCGACCGTCGCGGACCGGCAAACCCAGCCGCTGATGCAGGGCCCGTGCCTCCTCCCGGTTCCGGTTCATCAGATCACGCTTGGCCTGGCGTTCCGTCTGGCGGCAGGCGCTGAGTGCCTCCAGGTCCCTGGCTTCGTCGAGACAACGCTGTCCCTTCTGGAGGATGGCGATCATGTCGGCATGGGCCCGCAACGAGAGACTGCGCTGCCCCTTGAACAACTCATTTTTCTGACTGGGGGTCAGCTGGATACGCGTGGGAGATGTCCGGTCACCGGGAGCAGCGCCGGGCTGGGCCTGGCCTGAGCCCACCTGCAGCAGCATCGACAGGGCAGCCGCCGCGGGCGGGATCAGCACAAGCTGGGCATTGCGGATGACGGACATGACGATAAGGATTCCCAAGAACCATGCTCCGGTAGCTGGATGTCCAGGTGCCAACTGAACGGGCAGAACCGATGACCAGATCTTTCCCCGGAGGCCCGGAGCAACCGGGCTGTCAGGGCCATCCAGCCGTGGCCTTCCTCGGACTGGGGGCCCTTGGAGCCCCGATGGCGACCAGGCTGCTGGCGGCCGGCTTCCCCCTCATCGTCCACAACCGCACCAGGACCGCGGAAGAGCCGCTGGCCTCCTCAGGGGCCACCAGGGCCGCCACGGCTGCGGAGGCGGCTGCCTCCGCCGAACTGATCGTCCTCTGCCTCAGTGATGACGCCGCCGTCGAGGAGGTGCTCTTTGCCCCGGCCGGAGTGGCCGAGGCCGTGACTCCAGGCTCCCTGGTGATCGACTTCTCCACGATTGCGGCGGCCACCAGCCAGCGTCTGGCCGCCCGCCTGGGTGAGCTGGGGGTGGGCTATCTCGATGCCCCGGTCACCGGAGGCACGGAGGGGGCGCGTGCCGGCACGCTCTCCCTGCTGGTGGGAGGCGCCAGCGACCAGCTGGAGCGGGCCCGGCCCCTGATGGAGGTGGTCGGCAACCGGATCAGCCACTTCGGTCCTGTGGGCTCGGGTCAGCAGGTGAAGGCGGTCAACCAGATCCTGGTGGCCGGGAGCTATGCCGCCTTGGCCGAAGGACTGGCCCTGGCCAGGGCCCTTGGGCTGCCTCTGCAGCAGGTGTGCAACGCCCTCGAGGGGGGCGCCGCCGGCTCCTGGGCCCTGCAGCACCGCGCCAGCCAGATGATCGAGAACACCTACCCCCTCGGCTTCCGGCTGGCCCTGCACCGCAAGGATCTGGCGATCGCTCTCGAAACGGCCTCCACCGCCGGAGTGACCCTGCCGATCAGCACCAGCGTGGCCGGGATCGAAGATGTCCTGATTGCCGCCGGCCACGGCGATGAGGATGTGTCTGCCCTGGCACGGTGGTTCCAGTCAGACGGGGACCTCGAGGCCCTCAGGGAGTGAGCGCGGCCTTGTCGGCGACCACCCGCACACGCTTGGTGGTGCTGACGATGCCCTTGGGGTGCACCAGCAGCACGGCCCACGTCTGGCTGCCGGGCGTCAGAGGCGCCTGCACCGTCTTGAACAACCCTCCACCACCAAGAGCCGCCAGCTCCAGGTCAGGGGTTTCCAGGGCGCTGATCTGAGCCGGTGTGATCGCGGCGATGCCGCCGGCGGCGACCGCCCCATCCAGCGGTTCATCGAAGACCACGTCCACGTCGTAGCGCTGACCGGTGAGCACCGCATCCGGAATCAGCACGCTGACCGGCAGATTCGCCTCACCGCTGCGCAGTGTGGTGGTTTCGCGGATCAGCTCCTGCCCGTTCAGCCGGGAGCCACTGGCACTGAGGGCCAGGAGCTGCTCCGCCTGGAGGGTGTAGCGGAATGGGCCTTCGGAGCGGCTGCCGCTCACCACAATCGCCACGGTGGGGCGGCCATCCCGCAGTGGAGTGCCTGGACTCACCTGCCAGCGGGCATCCGGGAAGCGGTCGCGCAGGATGGCGTAGCGGGCCTCCAGCCGAGCGGGATCCAGGCCGGGACCAGCTTCCACCAGGGCCGACAGACTGGAGGGCTGACCGCTGTTGAGGGCCGTCTCGAGGCTCTGGAGCAGAGCCGGACTCGGCGGAGCGGCCTTGGCGGCCGGCAGGGCCGCGACCACCGAGGCCGCGAGCAACACGGCGAGAAACGGGCGGGACTGCGGCATCGAGGTCAGCCATGGCGGCCCTTTTAAGTTAGGCGCGCCCCGGTAGCGCGACGCGCGCATCAGCGAAGCTCCATGTCCAGGCTCCTGATCGCGGCCAGCGGCACTGGCGGACATCTGTTCCCTGCCCTGGCGGTGGCCGAGGCCCTGCCCGATGGCTGGCAGGTGCAGTGGCTGGGGGTGCCCAACCGCCTCGAGACCGAGCTCGTGCCCAGGCGCTACCCGCTGCACACGATCCGGGCTGGGGGACTGCAGGGCAAGGGGCTGCAGAAGCTCTGGCAGCTGATACGCCTGATCGGCTCCAGCGTGGCGGTGAGGCGGCTGATCCGCCGGGAGGGCATCAGTCTGGTGTTCAGCACCGGGGGCTATATCGCCGCCCCGGCGATCCTGGCGGCCCGCTGGTGCGGTGTGCCGGTGGTGGTGCATGAATCCAATGCCATCCCGGGAGGGGTCACCCGCCTGCTCGGCCGTCACTGCAGCCGGGTTTCGCTTGCGACCGCGCCGTCTGCGTCCAGCTCCAGCCGGTGCAGGGCCTGACCGGCCAGCGCCGTGACATAGAGATCGCCATCATGGATGGCC
>NZ_JAYGIA010000031.1:0-18618 GCF_034931165.1 Synechococcus sp. BA-124 BA4
GCGGCCCGGGCCCACCCCGCCAGCTGGGAGCTGGCCCTGCGCCTTCAGCTCGGGGTCGTGGCCCGGGCGGCCTGGTCCCTGGGCCGGGGCATCAGACCGCTGCTGAGTTTCAGCGACGGCCGCACCTTCCGCACGGCCGTGCAGGTGCAGCGCAGTCCCGTCGCTCGGGAGGAAGACCAGCTGGGTCTGCTGGCCCACTGCCACGGCTGCGGGGATCAGCAGGTGCAGAGCCTCAAGCGCCTGCGGGGCTGGCAGAGCTGCGGCTGCAGCGCTGCCCCACCCCTGGCGGTGAGTGGTCCGCTCTGGATCGGTCCGCTCCAGGATGCCGACTGCCTTGGCGAGCTCTCGGCCCTGGCTGCCCCTGGCTGCATGGCTGAGGAGGGCCGGCGGCTGCTGGCCAACCTGAGTGCCGACACGGGGGAGGGCCCGCGGGTCTGGCCGATGGCGGAGATCGCCCGTCGATCGCCCGGCGGCACGGTCCGCCTGCGGCAGCTGCAGGAGCGGTTGCGCCGGGCGGGCTGGAGCGCGGGCGTCAGTGGCGTGATGCCCGGGCAGCTGCGCACCTCAGCGCCCTGGGCGGTGGTCCTGGAGCTGGCCGCTGCGGGAGATGGGACACTGGGCGGGTAGCCGTTCTCGCCTGCCCCCATGGCCTCGGAAATCTTCTTCACCGCAGCGGTCTTCTGGGTGCTGATCCCCGTCGGCCTCGTGGGCGGAGCCCTGCTGCTCAAACTGCAGAAAGACTGAGGCCCTGGGGGTGACGTCCTCACCCTCGGCCAGGACGTTTCCGCCGGCGCGCCGGTGACAGCCGCACCTCTAGGCTCAGCCCCTCCTGGTCGGGTGCTTCATGCAGGTTCTGGTCGTCGGCGGTACCGGCACCCTTGGTCGCCAGATTGCCCGCCATGCCCTCGATCAGGGCCACCAGGTGCGCTGCATGGTGCGCTCACCCCGCAAGGCCGCCTTCCTGCAGGAGTGGGGCTGTGAACTCACCCGCGGTGATCTGCTCGAACCCGAAAGCCTCGCCTACGCCCTCGAGGGGCAGGATGCGGTGATCGATGCCGCCACCGCCCGTCCCACGGACAGCGCCGGCATCTACACGATCGACTGGGACGGCAAGCTCAACCTGCTGCGGGCCTGCGAGCAGGCCGGTGTGAAACGGTTCGTCTTCGTGTCGCTGCTGGGGGCTGAACTCCACCGCGAGGTGCCCCTGATGGACATCAAGTACTGCACCGAGCAGCTCCTGATCGGCTCCGACCTCGACTACACGATCCTGCGCTGCGTGGCCTTCATGCAGGGAGTGATCGGTCAGTTCGCCATTCCCGTGCTCGAGGGCCAGACCGTGTGGGTGAGCGGCACCCCCACTCCGATCGCCTACATGAACACCCAGGATGTGGCCCGCTTCGCGGTGGCGGCCCTGAGCCAGCCCGCCACCGTGCGTCAGGCCTTCCCGGTGGTGGGTCCCAAAGCCTGGAACACCGGTGAGGTCACCCAGCTGTGTGAGCGCTACAGCGGCAAGCCGGCCCGGGTGTTCCGGGTGAGGCCGTTTCTGATCCGTCTGATGCAGGGACTGGCGTCCTTCTTCGAGCCCGGAGTGAACGTGGCGGAGCGGCTGGCCTTTGCCGAGGTCACCGGTGGCGGTCAGCCCCTGGATGCCCCGATGGAGGCCAGCTACGAGGCCTTCACCCTCGATCCCGCTGAGACCACCCGCCTGGAGGATTACCTCAGGGAGTACTACGACACGATCCTGCGCCGCCTGCGGGAGCTGGATGCCGACCTCGACAAGGAGGGAAAGAAGAAGCTGCCGTTCTGATGAACCGACAGTTCTTTTGTACCATCAGTCGACACGGCCGGCTCGTCCATGTCCATTGCCCAGATCAAGAATCTCCAGCGCCGGCTGGCCAATCTCGAGCAGGAAGCCACCGCCGAGCTCAACCGGGCCTGCGGCCATGAGCTCTGGATGAGTCTGGGTTTTGATGCCCTTGACAGCCTCGAGGAGGCCGACCGGCGGGCACGCGCGAACTATTACTACGGCCAGCTCCAGACCGTGCGCGAGCTGCAGCAGGTCATCGGCTGAACCGGCCGCCGCGCCTGTCGAGGAGTCGGTTCAGCCGCTCCTGCTCGGCAGCGGTCACCGGCCGCCATTCACCGGGCGCCAGACCCTCGAGGCTCAGGGGCGGGCCTCCATCCATCAGGTCGATCGCCACCCGCAGCAGCCGCAGGGTGGGCAGTCCCACGGCCGCAGTCATCCGCCGCACCTGGCGGTTACGACCTTCCCGCAGCCTCAGGTCCAGCCAGGAGGTGGGGATCGAGCGGCGCTGGCGGATCGGTGGCACCCGCTCCGCCAGACCCGGATCAGCCAGGGTGATGGCCTGGGCGGCGAGGGTGCGTCGGCCCTGCACGATCACTCCCTCCCGCAGCTGCTCCAGCGCGGCCTCGCTGGGGGTTCCCTCCACCTGCACCCAGTAGCGGCGCCAGTGGCCCCAGCGGGGATCCGTGAGGCGTTGCTGCAGTCGGCCATCGCTGGTGAGCAGCAGCAGGCCTTCGCTGTCGGCATCGAGGCGGCCGGCGGCGTAGACCCCAGGCACGGGCACCAGGGGGGCCAGGGTCGACCAGGGGCTGAGCGGCTCGGGGCTGAACTGGCTGAGCACCCCGTAGGGCTTGTTCAGTACCAGGGTGGTCGGGGCCGGCCCGGCCGCGGAGGCTGATTCAGAAACCGCCATTCCTCTGGCGGGCTTTCCAGAGATTCACCACCCCGATTGAAATCAGCAGCAGGCCCAGATCAAGGGTCAGGGGTGGAACGAGCAAGGAGCAAGCCGGCAACGTCCCAGACCCTAGGGCTCTCGATGCAGGGACGGTGCTGCCCCAAGGGCCGGAGATCGGCCCATGGGTGGCCAGCGGGTCGCCAATTTAAGGTGGAGTGACCTTTGCATCGAGCCACGGCAGCGCATGATCGAAACCTCGGGAGTGATCGAGAAGGAACAGGGCAACGGGTTCTACCTGGTCACCCTCGATCAGCCCTCCGGGCACCAGTGCCTCTGCCGTGCCGCCGGCAAGCTCACCAAGTTCCGCATCAAGCTGCTCGCAGGCGACAAGGTGCTTGTCGAGATCAGCCCCTACGACCTCACCCGCGGCCGGATCACCTACCGGGAACGCAACGCCGGAGCCACCGGCCCCAGGCCTGGCGGCAACCGCCCCGGTGGTCCGAGGCGGCGCTGAGCGCAGGCCGGCTTCAGGCTCGGCTCTTGCTCCTGTTCTGGCTTCGGCTCAGGCCACCGGCACCGGCAGGAGAGCTTCAATGGCGGTTTTGAATTCGCTGCGCTGCTTCACTCCGCGCCACTGTTGAGCCAGCTGCTTGGCGTGGAAGAGCTGAACGGTGGGGGTGCCGTTGACACCGGCCTGGGTAGCGATCTCCTGCTCGGCTTCGATGTCGATCTCCACGCCCTGGGCGGCACCGCCGAGCTCCTGCAGCACACGCTTGAGCTGAGGCTTGAGCACATGGCAGGGCCCGCAGCTGGGGGAGGTGTAGACCACCAGCAGGGGCCTGTCACTGTCGTGGTAGAGCTTGCGCAGGGCATAACCGCCTTTCTGCCAGAGGGCAGCGGGGTCGAAGTTGTCGGCATCGCTCACGGCGGTGTGGATGGGTTCACCGCTGGGTTCCGGCTCCACGTTGGTGCGATGCACCGTGGAGGCCAAGCCGTGGTGGGTGAGCCAGCGCTCGGCGGCCAGGGCCGCCTGGCAGCCGCTGCCGGCGGCGGTGACTCCCTGACGCCACTGGGCATCGGCCACATCACCGGCGGCGAACACCCCCTCCAGGCTGGTGTCGGGCTGACCCGGTGTGGTGACGAGGTAACCCTTGGCATCCACCGCTAGCTGGTCCCGCACTAGGCGCGTGTTGGGGGTGTGGCCTATGGCATAGAACAGCCCCCGCACCGGCAGCTCCTCGGTGCTGCCGTCGTCGGGATTGCGCAGGGTGAGCGCCTCCAGCCAGCCGTTCCCCGACACATCGACCACGTCCCGCTTCCAGTGCACGGTGATGGCGGGGTTGGCCAGCACCCGGTCGGCCATGGCGCCACTGGCACGCAGGCTCTCGCGGCGGACGATCAGGTGCACGTGGCTGCCGTACTTGGTGAGATACACCGCTTCCTCGCAGGCCGAATCCCCTCCTCCGACCACCGCCAGCTCCTCATTTCGGAACTGGGGGGTGGCTCCATCGCAGATGGCGCAGGCGCTGATGCCCTGGCTCCAGAACTGCTGTTCGTGGGGAAGGCCGAGGCGGTTGGCGCTGGCGCCGGTGGCGAGGATCACGGCCTGGGTGCGAATCGTGCGCCCCTCGGCGCTGATCCTGAACGGGCGCTCGGAGAGGTCGATCGCCTCGGCATCGGCCTCCACCAGTCGGGTGCCCCAGCGCACGGCCTGGGCCTTCATGCGGTCCATCAGGTCGGGGCCGAGGATGCCATCGGGGAAGCCGGGGAAGTTCTCCACATGGGTGGTGGTCATCAGCTGGCCACCGGGGATGCCCCCGTCCTGGAAGCCGGTGATCAGCAGGGGATTGAGGTTGGCGCGGGCCGCATAGATGGCTGCGGTGTATCCGGCCGGGCCAGAGCCCACGATCACCAGGTTCTCCACCGCAGCCTCGTCGCCCCTGGGGCCTGAGGAAACGCTCATGGGATCTAATGCGGACTGACTATGAGTTGAGCTTAGATCACAGCGTGCGGACCTGTGGGAAGCGCTCCGCCGGCCCAGCCCAGGAATCCTGAAGAAATGAGACGAGGGTTGCCGGAGGGTCCTGCTTCTTAAGGATTGCCTTAGATTTGCGCTCAGCTCCCTCGCCCGCCGTGGCTTCGACTATTCCGCCAGGTCCAGAGTTCCGAGCCCCTGGGGCACGAGCAGCATGGCCAGCCGCTCGGGCTGGTGGTCGATGCCGAGGATCCAGTCACGGAACTCTTCGGTGAGGGCAAAGCTCTCCTCGTAGCGCTCCAGGCGGTCGAGTTCGGCGATGCGGGCCACGGCCCAGCTCACCAGTGCGGCGAGATGGCGGTGGGGAGAGGCCTTGGTCATGATCCATCTCCGGGTGAGCACCAGGCTGAATGGTGACTAGACCATTTGTGGTGTTGGTTTGGAGATGTTCGCACTCTCTTCGTTTTTGTGCTGTAACCAGCGCCACTGGACCGGGGCGCGCGGCTCAAGCGCTCAGGAGCGTCGTCTGTCAAGAAACCCTGGCAATTGGGGGCCGCGCAGGCGGATCACCTCTCCGGCGCCATCGCGCAGGGCCTCCAGCGGCAGCTGGCTTCCCGCTCCGGCTCCGGCACCTGCCAGCTCGTCCTCCGGCGGGGTCCTCGGCCGGATCACATAGGCCTCTGCCACGGACCAGCTGCGGGCATAGCCCATCAGCAGTGGATCGGCGGGCGCATACACGTAGGAGGGATGGCGCGGGATGGGCTCCAGAGCCGCCCGGCCGGGATCGATCCGCACGGCTCTGGTGATCGCCTGAAGGAAACGGCTGCGGGTCACCACGGTGCTCAGGTAGGCCACCACCCGCAGGCGTGGAGCATCGAATCCCTCGGCGCACATGTCGATGCTCACCAGCCAGTCGGCGTCGCCGGCCCGGAAGGCCTGGAGATGGGCGGCCGCCTCGGGATCCTGGGAGTGCACCAGCCGCACGCGGTCCCCCTGCTCCTCCAGCAGGCCGCTCAGACCGCGCGCGTGAGCGATGTCACGGGCAATCACCAGCCCGCCCGCCTCGGGATGGTTGTCGATGCGGAGTCTGTCGAGGCGCTCTCGGGCATTGAGCAGCACCCGCAGGGCGATGCTGCTCTGGTCGCCGGGACGGATGGCGCGGCGCAGGTTGCGGGCCCGCCAGCTTTCGCGGGTTTCCAGCGACAGGGGTGACCGCTCCGCCTCGCCCTCCCGCTCCGCCTCGCCACGGCCGTGGTCCACCCAGCCGTCCTGGAAGCGAAACTCCAGCGGCCTGACATCACCGGCCACGATCAATTGGCGGGGCTCCACGCTCAGGTCGGGCTCGATCTGTTCCACAAGCAGTCCCTCCTGGTGCCGGGGCACGCGCCGGGCGGCACAGAAAGCCAGGTTGTCGGCGCGGAAGGGGGTGCCGCTCAGGCCCAGGCGCAGCGCATGATCCCGGCTCAGCTCGCTGAAGGCATGGCCCCAGGCCGTGGCTTCCGGTTCCTCCGGATCCAGTCCGAGGTGATGCACCTCATCGGCCACCGTGAGGGTGGGCCCGGGCAGGAGGCTCAATAGCTCCTGCTGCAGCCGGTGCCTGTGGCGCGCGGCGCTCTGGTAGCTGAGCAGCAGACCCTGGCCGCCCTCGGGGGCCTGAGCCGGATCCCACTCGCGCAGCTCCAGCCCCAGCTGGCGGGCCGAGTCGCGCCACTGGGCGGCGATCGAACTGCGGTGGCAGAACACCAGCAGATGGGCGAGACGGCCCTCCCGCAGCAGGGACTGGAAGCCCAGCAGTGCCCCGAAGGTCTTGCCGGCGCCGGGTCCGGCGTGGACCAGGACGTCCTGCCCAAGGCTGCCGGGCACCTCCAGGCGCCGGCGCAGCAGATTGATCAGCTGCCACTGCCACTGCCGCGGAGCCAGACGCAGGCCAAGGGCGTGACCCAGGTCAAAGGACGGCCTGCCGCGGGCGTTGGTGTCCATGGCAGCGACGCCGGCAGGAGTGGCGTCATTGTGCGTGCTGCGGCCTGGAAATGAGTGTTTGTCACCAGGGCTTCCGCATGCAGCTTCCCTACCGTCCGGGCATCATCCCGAGCGCTGCCCGGTCAGATCTCTTCGCTCTCCAGTGGCCCCGCCTTCATCACCGTTGGACGACCCCTTTCCCATCAGCCGCTTCCAGCCCGGGTTCCGTGAGCACCTGGAGGTCTGCTACAGCCAGCTGTGCGACATCGATCCGATGATCCTGAGGGTGCGTCAGTTGCGCCACCAGGGGGACTTCCCCCGGGCCCGCTGCCTAGAACAGGAGTTGATGCCGCTGTTCTGAGATCCGTGCCTTCCGAGTCCTCATTCACGCTGGCTGTGAGCGGTGCCTCCGGCAAGACCGGTTGGCGTGTCGTCCAGGAGGCACTGGCCCGGGGCTACCGGGTCAAGGCCCTGTTGCGCCCTGGTTCTCAGGTCCCCGATGGGCTGACGGGGGCCGAGCTGATCCGTCTGGAGCTGGGTGATCAGGCTGCCCTCGAGCAGGCGCTGGCGGGGGTCCAGGCCCTGGTGATCGCCACCGGCGCCCGTCCTTCGGTGGATCTGGCGGGACCCTTGAAGGTGGATGCCCTGGCGATCCGCCGGCAGTGCGCCGCCTGCACGGCGGCGAGGGTGAAGCGGGTGGTGCTGGTGAGCTCGCTGTGCAGCGGCCGCTGGTTGCACCCCCTCAACCTCTTCGGCCTGATCCTGGTCTGGAAGCGGCTGGGGGAGCGCTGGCTGGAGGCCAGTGGCCTCGACTGGACCGTGGTGCGCCCCGGTGGCCTCAAGGAGACGGAGGAGAACCTCGACGCCCAGGGCATCCGCTTCAGCGGGCCTGACCAGCAGGAGAGCAACAGCATTCCCCGCCGGCTGGTGGCCCGGGTGTGCCTGGACGCCCTGGACTCGCCGGCGTCGATCGGGCGGATCATCGAAGTCACCAGCGCTGCCGGGGTGGAGCCCCTCTCCCTGGCCCAGTGGCTCGCCGTTCAGCCCCAGCCGGTGTGAGCTCCCAGTCCGTGCTGGAGCGTTTGGGGGTGCAGCCGTTCCGGCCCCGGCCCCCCTGGTGGGGCCCCGACCTGCAGACCCTGCGCGACACACTCCGGCCGGATGTGTTGCCGGCGTGTGCCAGCACGCCACTTGCGCTTCCCCTGGGGCCCTCCCGCCAGGGTCGGGACGGTTCCCTGCTCGCCTGGCTCGATCCGCCGGCTGCGGACGCGCCATCTGGTCGGCCCAGGGCGCTGGTGCTGCTGTTGCATGGCCTGGGCGGCTCCAGTCAGGCCGAGGGCGTACGGAGGCTGGGCTGGTGCCTGAACCGGGCCGGCTTCGCGGTGCTGCGCCTGAACATGCGTGGCGCCGGTGACGGGCGGGCCCTGGCCAGCGGCACCTATGCCGCTCGTTGCAGCTCGGATCTGGCGCCGGCCCTGGGGCGGGCCCGGGAGCTGGCGGCTGATCGGCCCCTGCTGGCGGTGGGGCTCTCCCTGGGGGGGACGGTGCTGCTCAATGCCGTGCTCGACGGGGTCGCGCAGCTGGAGGGACTGGCGCTGGTGAGCAGTCCCCTCGATCTGGCCCACTGCTCCGCCACCATCTCCCGGCCGCGCAACCGCCTCTACGAGCGATGGCTGCTGGAGCGCCTGCGCCAGCAGACCCTCAACGACGGTCTAAGGCCTGATGCTGAGCTGGTTGAGCGCCTGCGGCGGGTGGACAGCATCCGCGGCTTTGATGCCCTGATCACGGCACCGCGCTGGGGTTACCCCAGTGTCGACGCCTATTACCGCCAGGCCAGCCCCCTGCCGCGGCTGCTGGTGCCCGAGCCCGGGCAGCCCCCGCTGCCGCCCACGCTGATCGTGCAGGCTCTGGATGATCCCTGGGTCCCCGCCGCCGGCGCCCTGGCCCTGGGGCCGCCCCTGGAGGTGGTGATCAGCCCCGGCGGCGGCCACAACGGCTTCCATGCGCCAGGAGGCTGCTGGTCGGATCAGCTGGTGCTGCGCTGGCTGGAGCAGCGGCTGGGCAGCAGGGTGTGCTGAGCCACGATCCAGTCCTCGATGGGCCGTCCGCCGATCAGGTGGTCCTCCACGATCCGCTCGATCCTCTCCGGGGTGACCCCGCCATAGGCGATCCCCTCCGGCCAGATCAGCAGGATGGGTCCGCCGGCGCAAATGCGCAGGCAGTCGGCCTTGGTGCGCAGCACCACCCCCTGGGGGCGGTCGGGCTGCTCCAGGCCACGCTCCCTGATCAGCTGCTTGAGCCGGCCCCAGCTGGCGGCCCCGGTCTGCGGATCGCCGCAGAGGGCCTTGGTGGGGGTGGCGCAGAGCAGCAGGTGCCTCTCGACCTTCATGCCGTCAGCAGGGCGGGCGAGGCGGCGGCCAGCTCGATGGCAGCCAGACGGGCCCAGGCGTCGATGGCCAGCACGTCGTCGAGGCTGGGGTCCTGACGGAGGTCGGGGCTGTGGCGTTCGCAGACCCCCTCGATCAGCCGGGGAATGTCGAGGAAGGAGATCCGCTCCTCGAGGAAGAGGGCCACGGCCTGTTCATTGGCGGCGTTGAGTACCGCGGGCATGGTGCCGCCGGCACGTCCGGAGGCGTAGGCCAGACCCATGCAGGGGTATTTCTGCTCGTCGGGGGCGCGGAAGGTGAGCTGGCCCACTTCGGTGAGATCCAGGCGCCGCCAGGGGGTCTCCAGCCGCTCGGGCCAGCTGAGGCAGTAGAGCAGCGGCAGGCGCATGTCGGGCCAGCCCAGCTGGGCCAGCACGGAGCTGTCGGCCAGTTCCACCATCGAGTGGATGATGCTCTGGGGATGGATGACGATCTCGATGTGGTCGTAGTCGAGCCCGAAGAGGTAGTGAGCTTCGATCACCTCCAGCCCCTTGTTCATCAAGGTGGCTGAATCCACCGTGATCTTGCGGCCCATGCTCCAGTTGGGATGGCTGGTGGCATCGGCCACGGTGGCCTTGGCCAGATCGGCGGCGGGCCAGTCGCGGAAGGCACCGCCTGAGGCGGTGAGCTGGATGCGCCGCAGGCCGGGGGTGGGGACGCCGGTGGAGAGGCGGGCCGTGTCGGCCCAGGGGGTGCCCTGCAGACACTGGAAGAGGGCCGAATGCTCCGAGTCGGCGGGAAGCAGGCGGCTGCCGCTGGCCTTCAGGGCCGGCAGCACCACAGGCCCGGCGGCGATCAGGGTTTCCTTGTTGGCCAGGGCCAGATCCTTGCCGGCCTCGATCGCCGCGAGGGTGGGCAGCAGGCCCGCGCAGCCCACGATGCCCGTGACCACCAACTCGGCGGTGGGCCAGGCGGCGGCGGCGCAGAGCCCTTCGCTTCCCCCCACCAGCTCAGGCTGACGCGCCGGTAGCTGGGAAGGCTCCAGCGCCTCCAGGCGGCGGCGCAGCTCAGGCAGGGCCTCGGAGTCGGCCAGGGCCACGACTTCGGGGGCATGGCGGCGGATCTGATCGATCAGTAGGTCGAGATTGGAGCCCGCCGTGAGCGCCACCACCCGGAAGCGTTCCGGGAACTCCTCCACGATCGCCAGGGTCTGGGTGCCGATCGACCCTGTGGAGCCGAGCACGCTGATCGCTTTCACCAGGCCATCCCTGCGACGGGCGCCAGTCTCCCACCGATCCCAGCGGCTCGTGCACACTGGCTGCACTGGTGATCTTCACCCCTGGCGGCCGCGATGCTCTGGCTCAAGCGTTGGAATTTCATCGAGCGGGCGCGGCTGGAGCGGGAACTCTGGGATGCGTTCGAGGCGGGTGACGACATCGAGGCCATGGTGGAGCAGCTGCGCAGCTCCCTGGCGGAGGGCCCACCCGGCGGCACCCCGGCGGCTGCCGACGCTGCCTTCAGGCTCGAGGTGTGGGAGACCACCCGGGTGCGCATCCGCCGGATCGAAACCCTGATGCGCGGTCAGTCGCCGGCGGCTTCCCCGCCGGCCGAGGACCCTCGCTGACTTCAGCGCCGGATCCACTCGGTGCTGCCATCGGGCCGATCGATCAGCTCGATGCCTGCGGAACGCAGCCGGTCGCGGATGGAATCGGCTTCGGAGTAGCGCTTCTCCTGGCGAGCGGCCAGGCGCTCGCTGATCAGGGCCTGAATTTCGGCCGGCTCCGGACCGGCGCCCGCTTCGGCCTCGCTGCTGGAGGGGGACTCCGGCTTCAGCCCCAGGACGCCGCTGAGCTCCTGCAGCAGCAGCCAGCGCCCCTGGAGGGCACGATCCTGGCCACTGGGCGACGATCCCCGCTCGAGCCGCCGGGCCAGGGCCCGCAGGGGACGGGTGAGCTCGAACAGCACCGCCAGCGCGGCGGAGGTGTTCAGGTCGTCGTCGAGGGCATCGATGAAGTCCTGCCGGCTGGTCTCCAGCCCCGTGTCGTGGCCAGGGGCGGCATCCGCCCAGCCCAGGGGCTCGCTGAAGGCCCGGTTCAGACCGAGCCCCAGGGCTTCGTTGAGCCCATGCCAGCCGGTGGCGGCGGCCTCAAGGGCTTCACGGGTGAAATCGAGGGGTTTGCGGTAGTGGGCCTGGAGCACGAACAGCCGCAGGGTCATCGCCGACACCCCACTGCTCAGCAAGGCACGGATCGTCGTGAAGTTGCCGAGGGATTTCGACATCTTCTCTCCATCGACATTGACCATGCCGTTATGCAGCCAGTAGTGGGCCAGGGGTACCCCGTTGACCGCCTCCGACTGGGCGATTTCATTCTCGTGGTGGGGAAAGATCAGGTCCGAGCCCCCCAGGTGAATGTCGATGGTGGTGCCCAGTTCCTGCCGGACCATCGCCGAGCATTCGATGTGCCATCCCGGCCGCCCGGGACCCCATGGCGAGGGGAAGCTGGGTTCTCCGGGTTTGACGCCTTTCCAGAGGGCGAAATCGAAGGGATGGCGCTTGCGGGACTCTTCGTCACTGTTGAGTCTGCCGCTGGCGCCCTCCAGCTGATCGCTGAGACTGCGTCCGCTCAGTTTGCCGTAATCAGGCCGGCCCATCACCGCGAAGTAGACATCCCCGTCGGCGGAATAGGCGGCTCCGGAGGCTTCGAGTTCGGCGATCATGGCGCGGATGCCATCCAGGCACTTTGTGGCGCGGGGGGTCCTGTCGGGAGGAAGGATGTTCAGGGCATTCATGTCATCACGGAATGCCGTGATGTTGCGTTCACTCACCGCCTCCATCGAGCTGCCCTCTTCGGCGGCACGCCTGAGGATCTTGTCGTCAATGTCGGTGATGTTCTGAACGAAGGTGACCCGGAACCCACGCCAGATCAGATACCGGCGCAGCACATCCCAGACGATGTAACTGCGGGCATGGCCGAGGTGACAGAGGTCGTAGACCGTGACCCCGCAGCAATAGATGGTGACCTCACCGGGCACCCGAGGTTCGAAGGGCTCGGTGCGCCTGGTGAGGGTGTTGGTGAGCCGCAGGGTCAAGGCTTGCCGTCAGAAGCTGCAGGCACCGTAAGGGGTCAGTGTTCTGACCCCGGGATCAGCTGATCACCAGAGGCCGCGCACGGGAACTTCCTGAAAAACGGGCCTGGCCACCTGGTAGGTGCAGGCGGGGTCGGAGGTCCTGAACCCCTGAGCCACCAGGGGATCCTTGATCACGCTGGCCTGGGTGATCGTGGCCGTGACCGCGCTGAGGGTGCGGGGCTTCAGGCAGCTGGGCAGGTCGGCCAGATCAGCGGCGAAGGCCGGAGCGGCCAGGCTGCGGCGATCGGTGTGCACCGGCGCCTACTTGGCCTCCATCCAGTTGGGTCCCCAGCCGGTGTCCACCACCAGGGGCACCCGCAGCTCCATGGCGTTCTCCATCACCCGCTTCACCGTGGCCAGCACGCTCTCGAGGGCTTCGGGAGCCGCTTCCAGCACCAGCTCGTCGTGCACCTGCAGCAGCAGCCGGGCGGGCAGGCCCGAGGCCCGCAGCTCGTGGTCGAGCTGCACCATCGCCAGCTTGATGATGTCGGCGCTGGAGCCCTGGATCGGCGCATTGGCCGCCGCCCGCAGCTGCTGGGCCTCCATTCCGGCCCGGCGGGCCACCTCCAGGTCGATCTCCTCTGGCGGCTTGCCCTTCAGCCGCCCCAGGCCGCCCGGGTCGAAGGTGAACGGACGCCGCCGCCCCAGGATCGTCTCCACGTAGCCGCGGCTGAGCGCCAGCCGCTCCTGCAGTTCCAGGAAGGCGAACACCTTCGGGTAGCGCTGCTTGTAGCGGCTCAGGAACTCCTTGGCCTGAGCCTGGCTGACGCCGGTCTCGCGGGCGAAGCGCTGGGCGCCCATGCCGTAGATCACGCCGAAATTGATCGTCTTGCCCAGGCGCCGTTCGTCGGCTGTCACCTCGTCCTTCTCCAGCAGCAGCCGGGCCGTGAGGGCGTGGACATCGTCGCCGTTGGCGTAGGCCTCCACCAGCACCTCCTCGCCGGAGAGGTGGGTGAGGATGCGCAGCTCGATCTGGGAGTAGTCGGCGCTGATCAGCTGCCAGCCCTCCTGGGGCAGGAAGGCCTTGCGGATGCGCCGGGAAAACTCGGTGCGGATGGGGATGTTCTGCAGGTTGGGGTTGCTGCTGGACAGCCGCCCGGTCGCCGTCACCGCCTGGTTGAAATCGGTGTGGATCCGGCCCGTTTCCGGCTCCACCAGGGCCGGCAGCGCATCCACATAGGTGCTCTTGAGCTTGCTCAGGGTGCGGTGCTCCAGCACCAGCGGCACCACCGGGTGGTCGTCAGTGAGCTTCTCGAGCACGGCGGCATCGGTGCTCCAGCCGGTCTTGGTCTTGCGCGATTTCCTGCGCTCAAGTCCGAGCGTCTCGAACAGCAGCTCGCCCAGCTGCTTGGGGGAGGCCAGGTTGAAGTCGACCCCGGCGGCCTGGCGGGCGTCGGCCTCGAGGCTGGCGAGGGTGCCCGCCAGTTCCTCGCTCAGGATCGCCAGGTAGGGCTTGTCGATGCGGATGCCGGTGGCCTCCATCCGCGCCAGCACGGGCTCCAGCGGCAGTTCCACCTGATCGAGCAGCCGCGGCAGGGCCTCCCCCAGCTGCTGCAGCTGGCTGCGCAGCAGCGGCGTCAGCCGCCGGGTGACATGCACATCCATGGCGCAGTAGCGGGCGGCGGCGTCGATCGGCACGGCCGCGAAGGTCTCCCCCTTGGCCACCAGCGCGCTGAAGCTGGTGGGCGTGAAGCCGAAATTGCGCTCCGCCAGCACCTCCAGCCCGTGTTTGGCGTTGGCATCGCGCAGGTAATCCGCCAGCAGGGTGTCCATCACCACCCCGTCCAGGCCGAGGCCGTGGCGCAGCAGGATCAGCCGGTCGTACTTGGCGTTCTGCAGGGTCTTGGGGTGCCGGGCACTCTCGAGCCAGGGGGCCAGCGCCGCCATCACCTGATCCAGGGGCAGCTGCCGCGGTGGCGCCTCTGCCGGCTCCAGCAGATCGGTGGCGTCAGCGGGCTGGTGGGCGATCGGGACGTAGGCCAGCTCGTCGCTGCCTTCACCCCAGCACAGCCCCACCCCCACCAGTTCCGCCTGGAAGGGGTTCAGCGAGGTGGTCTCGGTGTCGAGGGCGATCGGCTGGACGGGGTCGGTGGCGGCCATCAGCCGCGCCATCAGGGCTTCGAGCTGCTCTGGGCTCTGGATGATCTCCGGCTCCAGGAGGGGCGGTGCGCCTTCCGGGGCGGAGTCGGGTTGCGGCGAGCCGGATGGCGCCACTGAGGGCGAAGCCTGAGCACCCGGATCGGCCGGCGCAGACGGTGAGCTGCCCGTGGCTGAGCCCGACAGGTCCTGGTGGGCCTGGTGATCGGCCGAGAAGGCCCGCTCGAAGGCCGCCAGTTGCCGCACCAGGCTGTGCAGTTCCAGCTCCTCCAGCCGCTGGGCCAGGGCCGCGGCGTTCACATCACCGAGGGTCAGCCGCGGTTCGGCCGGCAGGGGGATGTCCACCAGGATCTCCGCCAGCATCCTCGAGCGGTAGGCGTTCTCCCGGTCGGTTTCCAGCCTGGTCTTGAGGGCCCCCTTCTGCTGGTCGAGGGCGGCGTAGATGCCATCGAGGTTGGCGTGGGCCTTCAGCAGGGTGATGGCGGTTTTGGGCCCCACCCCTTTGACGCCGGGAATGTTGTCGCTGGCATCACCGGTGAGGGCCTTGAGGTCCACCACCTCCTCCGGCGACACCCCCAGCTTGCTGATCACCTCCTCCCGGCGGATGGTCGTGGGACCGGAGCTCTTTGCGTAGGGACCCCCTCCCATGTAGAGCACGGCGATGTCGCGATCGTCGTCCACCAGCTGGAAGAGGTCGCGGTCGCCCGAGAGGATGCGCACCCGCCAGCCCTGGTCCGCCGCCCGGTTGGCCAGCGTGCCGAGGATGTCGTCGGCCTCGTAGCCGGGTGCCGTGCACAGGGGCAGATCCATGGGTTCCGAGAGGATCTCCTGCAGGTTGGCCAGATCGCTGAAGAACTGCTCCGGAGCCACGTCCCGGTGGGCCTTGTAACTGGCGTCGGCGTCGTGGCGGAAGGTGGGCTCGGCCGAGTCGAAGGCGATCACCACCCCCTGGGGGGTCAGTCCCTTCACGTTGTCGAGCAGAGCCTTGAGAAAGCCGTAGGTGACGCTGGTGGGAACGCCATCCTTCGTGGCCAGTCCCCCCTCTCCCCCCTTGGCGAAGGCATAGAAGCTGCGGAAGGCCAGGGAGTGACCATCCACCAGCAGCAGCATCGGTGCTTCGGCCTTCCCCATCCCGTTCCCCATTCCGGCTGGGGCATTCTGGGGGCACCGGTCGTGCCGCCATGACGCGCCAACCCCGTCGCTACGCCATCCACCTGCTCCTGGCCGGGGGGCACCGGGAGCTGGTGCACTTCGCCACCCTCGAGGCCTTTCAGCAGTGGTACGGCAGCGTGCTCAATGCCGGTCCGGCCGAAGCCTTCGTCAATGTGCCGATCAACGACCTGGAGGGGGAGTACCTGGTGCTGCGTCCCAGCAGTGTGGTCGGCATCCGCGTCGAGCCCCGGTACACCGCCCTCGACGACTGAGTCCATGGTGGTTGAATCGAGCCATGACTGATGCCCCCGAGAGGCTGCAGCTGCTCTGGGGGATCACCGTCTTCTCCGGGGCGCTGGCCCAGCTGACCTCCCTGCTCACCGGGCTGCCGTCGGTGGTGCTGCTGCTGGCCTCGGGGCTGTTGATCGGCCGCTCGGGGCTGGGGCTGGTGGATCCGCTCGCCCTGGGCAGTGGCCTGGAAACCATCGTGGGGCTGCTGGTCAGCCTGGTTCTGTTCGACGGGGGCCTGAAGCTGAGCCTTCCGGGCAGTACCACCCGCCAGGCGGTGCTGCGGATCGTGGTGGTGCGCCTGCTGGTGGCCCTCCCCGCCGGCCTGCTGGCGGCCCACTGGCTGGCCGGGCTGAGCTGGCAGCTGGCGGCGGTGTACAGCGCGATCGTGCTCGGCACGGGCCCCACGGTGGTGACCCCCCTGATCCAGCAGATGCGCCTGGCCCCTCCCCTGGGGGATGTGCTGGAGGGGGAGGGTCTGGTGCTGGAGCCGGTCGGTGCCGTGCTGGCCCTGCTGCTGCTGGAGCTGGTGCTCACCGACCGCTACGACTGGCAGGATCTCGCCCTGGAATTGCTGCAACGGCTGGGCTTCGGTGTGGCGGTGGGCGCCCTGAGCGGGTTCCTGCTGGCGGTGCTGCTGCGGCGGCTGCCGGTGGACCCGGAGAGCGGCCTGCGCCTGCAGCTCACCCTGGGGGTGATGTTTCTGATGTTCACCGGCTGCGAGGTGCTGATGCCCGAGTCGGGCCTGCCCGCAGCTGTGATGGCCGGGGTGCTGGTGGGCCGCTGCGCCGACACCGAGGCCGCCATGCTCGACGACCTGATCCGCCAGCTGGCCCAGCTGGCGATCAGCATTCTCTTCCCGCTGCTGGCCGCTGATGTGGCCTGGGCCGACCTCAGTCCCCTGGGCTGGGGAGGGGTGGGCTGCGTGCTCACCCTGATGCTGCTGGTGCGGCCCGTGGCGATGCAGATCGCCACCTTCGGCCTGCCCCTCAGCATGGGCCAGAAGGTGTTGCTGAGCTGGTTGGCTCCGCGCGGGATCGTCACCGCCGCAGTGGCCAGCCTGTTCGCCCTGCGCCTCTACGAAGCGGGAGTGGAGGGGGCGGGAGCGCTGCAGGGGCTGGTGTTCCTCACGATCCTGATGACCGTGGGCCTGCAGGGATTCACCGCGGCTCCCCTGGCGGGCCTGCTGGGCCTGCGCCTGAGCGAGCAGGAGCTGGAGGAAGAGGAGCGTCAGCGGGAGGAGGCCAGGGATCAGCAGCTCGCCGCTGCTGGGGCCATCCCCGCGCCGGCTGCGGCCAGCCAGGCCTTGCCCCCTGAGCAGTCTCAGCCCTGAGCCACGGCCAGCATCAGCCGCTTCCGGTCTTCACCGCTGGCATGCAGCAGCCTCCAGGTGCTGATCAGATCAGGTCCCTGCAGGCTGCCCAGCAGGCCTGCCCGCAGGCTCTTCATCAGCACACCCTTCTTCACCCCCGCCGTGCTGGCGGCCTCGGTCAGCAGGCTCCTGGCCTGCTCCAGGCTCAGGTCCGGGGAGTCAGTGGCCTCAAGCCGCTCGAGCACAGCCCTGAGGGCCGCGATGGCCCCATCGGTCTCCAGCTGCTGGCGGGCGCCGGCGTCGGGCTCGGGGCGCTCGAAGAACGGCCGGGCCTGCTCGACTCCATCGCGCAGGGTGGTGAGGGAGGGACCGAGCAGCTCGGCCAGCTCCTGCTCCCAGGTGTCACGGCCGGCATCTGGCGCCCTCCAGCCTTCGGCCTGCCAGAGCGGGACCAGGGCCTGGCTCAGCTCGGCGGGGTTGAGCTCATGCAGCACCTGAGCGTTGAGCCAGTTGAGCTTGTCCCAGTCGAAGCGGGCCCCGGCCCGGTTGACCCGATCGAAGTCGAATGCCGTGGCGGCCTGCGTGAGCGTGAAGCGCTCGCCCAGGCCTTCCGGAGGCGACCAGCCCAGCAGGGTCATGTAGTTCACCAGCGCCTCGGCGGTGTAGCCCATGGCCCGGAACTCACCCACGGAGGTGACCCCATCGCGCTTGGAGAGCTTGCGGCCCTCCTGATTGAGGATCAGGGGCGTGTGGGCGAAGACCGGCAGGGGCAGGCCGAGGGCTTCGTAGAGCAGCAGCTGCTTGGCGGTGTTGGCGATGTGGTCCTCACCGCGGATCACATGGCTGATGGCCATGGCGGCATCGTCGACCACCACCACCAGGTTGTAGAGCGGGTCGCCGATCCGATCGGCCGGAGCCCGCCGGGCGATCACCATGTCGCCGCCCAGATCGCTGCCGCTCCAGCGCATCTCCCCGCGCACCAGGTCGCTCCAGGCGATCGTGGCCCCGTCGTCGATGCGGAAGCGCACCACCGCTTCGCGCCCTTCGGCGAGGTAGGCCTGCTCCTGAGCGGGTGTCAGATGGCGGTGCCGGTTGTCGTAGCGGGGGGCGGAGCCGCTGGCCTTCTGCTGCTCGCGCATCTGCTCCAGTTCGGCCTCCGAGGCGTAGCAGCGGTAGGCCAGACCCGCCTCCAGCAGCTGGCCGATGGCGTTGCGGTGGGCCTCGATCCGCTCGCTCTGGATCACGGGCTCCGCATCCCAGCTCAGGCCGAGCCAGGAGAGGCCATCAAGGATGTCGGCCGTGAACTCGGGCCGGGAGCGCTCCCGGTCGGTGTCCTCGATCCGCAGCAGGAACTGCCCACCGTGGTGGCGGGCAAACAGCCAGTTGAAGACCGCCGTGCGGGCGGTGCCGATGTGCAGGGTTCCCGTGGGGCTGGGAGCCAGACGAACCCGAACGGTCACCGGCGGACGCTCATGAGAGTGAAACGGGACTGACGGGATTCGAACCCGCAACTTCCGCCGTGACAGGGCGGTGCTCTAACCGGTTGAACTACAGTCCCAGATGGAGGTTGAGAAGGGTGAAAACCCTTGCCCGACCTGGCTTCTGGTGTCGTGTTGACGACAAGCAAAGTATCCACTGCCG
>NZ_JAYGIA010000032.1:0-18526 GCF_034931165.1 Synechococcus sp. BA-124 BA4
CCGGAGCAGGCCGGCAGCCTGCTGATCACCCGGCTGTGGCAGGCCCTTCCCACGGGAGTGGTGCCCACCCGACTCGTACTCACCGCCCCGATCGAGGGCTACCGGGGTTACCGGCAGTGGCTGCAGCAGGTCAGCAGCCAGATTCCCGTGGAGGAAGTGGCCCTGGTGGATGAACCCACCGCAGCCGCCATCGGGGCGGGCTTGCCTGCGGGAAGCCGGGTGCTGGTGGTGGATCTGGGCGGCGGCACGATCGATCTCTCGCTCGTGGCCCTCCAGGGCGGTGAGGGCCGGGCGGCACCGATTGCCCAGTTGCTGCGTTTCGGTGGCCGGGAGCTCGATGGGGGGCGACAGGCCCTGCGCTGCGCCGAGGTGATCGGCAAGGCCGGCGCCGCCCTCGGGGGGCGGGACATCGACCGCTGGATCGCGGCGAGCCTCGCCCCTGACCTTGGAGAAGACCCCGGCCTGCTGGAGATCAGCGAGCGGCTCAAGTGCGGCCTGAGCGAGGCCGAGGAGATGACAGGCATCTGGAGCTCGGCAGAGGCCGACAGCCGAGCTCTGCGCCTCGATCGCACCCAGCTTGACCGGCTGCTGCGTGAACGGGGGCTGCTGCAGTTGCTCGACGGCCTGCTGGAGCGGGTGCTGGCAGCGGCACGCGCGAAGGGACTGGACCGCGATCAGATCGATGCCGTCCTGCCGGTGGGGGGCACCAGCCGTCTGCCCACGATCCGCGACTGGCTGGCGGACCGCTGCGGCTCCATCCCTCTGCGCGACCAGCGGCCGGTGGAAGCGGTGGCCCTCGGGGCCCTCGCCCTCACGCCCGGAGTGCGGCTCAAGGACGTGCTGGCCCGGGGAGTATCGCTGCGCTGCTGGGATCGGCGCGGAGGGGAGCACCGCTGGCACCCGCTCTTCCTGGCTGGCCAGAGCTGGCCCACAGACCAGCCCCTGGAGATGGTGCTCAGCTGCAGCCGCGATGGGCAGAGCCGCCTGGAGCTGGTGCTCGGCGAGCCGGTCGAGGAGGAACGCAGCGAGGTGGTCTTCATCGACGGCCTTCCCCAGGTGCGGCGCCGGCCCGCTGGCGAAGCCAGAATCGAGCCCTGGAGCGTTCAGCCAGCCCCTCTGACCCTCGACCCCCCCGGCAGCTGCGGCACCGACCGCCTGCGACTCCGCTTCAGCATCGACGCCGAAGGGCAGTTGCTGCTCGAAAGTGAAGACCTGATCGTCGGCACGCTCACAGCCCCCAGGGTGCTCGGTCCGGTGCGCTGAAGACTTGACCCGTCGACGCCAGACCGGCGGCAGTGGACGACACGGCGGCTGCCCCCTCGACGTGCTTCCCGGGCCCCTCTGTTCATAGAACGGAGAGACAGAATTGATTGTCCATCTTGGCCATCCGCCGCCACAGGCTTCCGCGCTTCTGGCTGGCTCTTACCCTCGGCCTGGTGGCTGCTGGGGTCGGTGGTGCCTGGTGGTGGGAATCCCAGTTGCCGCGTCGGCTGGAGCGGGCCGCGAACGAGGGGCGGTTCGATGACTGCATCCGCTACAGCGACCAGCTGGCCTCGCTGCGCTGGTTGAGCGGGCGTGCTCCGTCTGAGCAGGGCCGCTGCCGCAGGGCCAAGGCTGAACAGCTCTGGCGACAGCAGAAACCGGAGGAGGCCCTCAAGCTGCAACTGCTGCTGGCCAATTCAGTCGCGGGCACCGAGGCCGACCGCCAGCAGCTGCTGGCCTGGCAGCAGGACCTCAAGAACCGGGCCCTGTCCCGTTTCCAGCAGGGAGACCTGGATGGGGCCCTCGCCCTGCTCAAGCCGATGGGAGAACATCACCGGCCCGACGGCTCAGCCCTCGGCGACAACCTGCGGGAGTTCTGGGCACGGAATCAGCTGCAGCAGCAGCGGGCGGTGAAGTTCGTGGCCGAGAAGCGCTGGTGGGAAGCCCTCGATGCCCTCAACCGGATCGATCACCCCTGGTGGACCACAGCGACGGCACCCCTGTGCAAGCAGGTGGATCAGGCCATCGCCGGGCTGAAGAGCAAGGAACAGGAGCACCACAGCCATGGTGATCAGCCGCTCGACAGCGTGCCGATCGCCAGCCTCGATGCCGCCGTCCAGCGCCAGCTGGCCACGGGCGTTGACGAGTGGACGGCCTTCACCAAGGCCTGTGCCGAGCTGGGCGGACGGGTGGTGGAGGCGGGCCCGGAGACCACCTGCCGCCGCTGAAGGCGCGCAGGGCAGCCCTCAGCACTGAGGCCCATGACAGGATTGGATCTTCCACAGGGTCCCCTGCGCATGAAGCCCGGAGAACAGGTCAAGGTCTGCCAGAGCGTGGTCGTCTACACCCACCCGGAGCACCGCGGCAAGGCCTTCGATCTTCTCGGACAACGGGGTGAAGTGCTGCAGGTCCTGGACGACTGGAAGGGCAAGCCGATCAGCCCAACCCTGCCGGTGATCGTGGCATTCGGACGTTTCCGGGCCCACTTCCGCTCCGACGAACTCGAAGCCGTGGGCTGAGAGGCCAGGCCCGGACTGCCGCTCGTCGAGGACCCGGCTCAACCGGCACGAATCAGGAACACTCCGTCTTCACCATCGGTCTGGCGCAGGCAGAGCTGGATCGACTCATGGCGACTGGTGGGCACCAGACGGCCACAGAAATCGGGCTGAATCGGCAGTTCCCGGTGGCCACGGTCGACCATCACCAGCAGCCGCACCTGATCGGGACGCCCCCAGGTGTGCAGGGCATCCAGAGCCGCACGCACCGTGCGGCCGGTGAAGATCACGTCATCCACCAGCACGAGCTGCCGCCCTTCGATGTCGGAGGGCAGGTGGGTGGCTTCCACCAGGCGGGTGCCGACCCGCTCCAGGTCATCACGGTGGAAGGTGGGATCGAGGCTGCCCTGGTCGATCGGGTGACCACAGAGCTCCTCAAGCTGCTGGGCCAGGACCCGCGCCAGGGCGACCCCACGGGTCGGGATGCCCAGCAGCAGCAACTGGTGGCTGTCGACCACTCCTTCGAGCACCTGGGAAGCAAGACGACGCACCGTGCGGGCGAGATCGTCGGCAGAGAGGATCTCGACCCGCCGCTGATCCGGTGACGGCGCCGTGGAGGTGTTCACAGGGAACCGAAAGGGGTGAGTCCATCGTATGGAGCCGGGAATGTTCCCAAAAGCTGACGGCCCCGGACTGCAGACTGGTTCAACGACCATCAGGAGTAACCTGACCTTGGAAGACGCTTGAACGACCATTCGGGAAGTCAGGGTGAGCGCAATTTCCACCTCCGGATCTCCAACCCTTTCCTCCGGCCGGGAGTCAGCTTCGGTCCCTGGTCATGATGGCTCGGTCGCCCCTGTGGTGCTGGCCATCCTCGATGGCTGGGGCTTTCGGGAGGACGCGCGTCACAACGCCGTTCAGGGTGCCAGCACTCCGGTGATGGATGCCCTCTGGGAGGCCTATCCCCACACCCTGATCCAGGCCAGCGGCGGGGATGTCGGTCTGCCTGACGGACAGATGGGGAACTCGGAGGTGGGTCATCTCACGATCGGCTCCGGCCGGATCATCCGTCAGGAACTGGTGCGGATCGGCAAGGCCGTGCGTGACGGCAGCCTGGCGGCCAATCCTTCCCTCAACGAACTGGCCGATCGGCTGCTGCGCGACGGTGGCACCCTTCACCTGCTCGGGCTCTGCTCCGATGGCGGCGTTCACAGCCACATCGATCATCTCGGTGGCCTGCTGCAATGGGCCGCCTCCCGCGGTCTCAGCGACGTCTGCATCCATGTGATCACCGACGGCCGTGACACGCCCCCCCAGAGTGCCGTCTCCTATCTGGAGCGCATCGAAGCCCAGGTCGAGACGGCCGGAGTGGGGCGGATCAGCACCATCTGCGGCCGTTACTGGGCCATGGACCGGGATAACCGCTGGGAGCGCACCGAAAAGGCCTACCGCCTTCTGTGCGACGAGGGCGAAATCAGCTCTCGCTCCTTCAAAGAGGCGATCGTGGAGGCCTATGCCCAGGGCATCAACGACGAATTCCTCGAACCCCTGCGCCTCGCTCCTGGCTCGCTCAAGCCCGGTGATGGGCTGATCTGCTTCAACTTCAGACCCGATCGGGTGCGCCAGCTGATCCGCGCCCTGGTGCTCGACGACTTCGATCACTTCGAGCGCAAGCGCATCAGCCCCCTGCATGTGGTCACCTTCACCCAGTACGAGCTGGGACTGCCCGTGGCGGTGGCGTTCCCTCCGGAATCCCTTGACGGCCTGCTTGGCCAGGTGGTCTCCGCCCATGGGCTGCGCCAGCTGCGCACCGCCGAAACGGAGAAGTATCCCCACGTCACCTACTTTCTCAATGGCGGCATCGAGCAGCCTTTCCCCGGCGAGGACCGCCATCTCGTTCCATCCCCACGCGTCGCCACCTATGACCAGGCCCCGGCCATGGCGGCTGAGCAACTCACCGACAACTGCATCGCTTCCCTGAACAAGGGCGTGTATTCCCTGGTGGTGATCAACTACGCGAACCCAGACATGGTGGGGCACACGGGCCGGATGGACGCCACCCAGCAGGCGATCGCCACGGTGGACCACTGCATCGGCCGTCTGGTGGAAGCCACCAACCGCCTGGGCGGCACCCTGCTGATCACCGCCGACCACGGCAATGCCGAGCTGATGGAAGGGGAGGATGGGCGCCCCTGGACAGCCCACACCACCAACCCGGTGCCTGTGATCCTGGTGGAGGGGGAGAAACGCAAGATCGGTGGCCACGGGGCCGCACCCCAGCTGCGCCAGGGCGGCGGTCTGGCCGACATCGCCCCCACCCTGCTGCAGATCCTGGGATTGCCCCAGCCTTCGAGCATGACAGGCGATTCCCTGGTGAAGCCACTAGATCTGGTGAGCCCAAAGACCTCCTTCGCCCAGGCCCTGCAGGTCTGAGCTGTTCGTTATGTTGTCAGGATGCTCACCACCATTCTGTCCTGGGTCTGGTCTGCCGTCGGCCTGTTGCTGATCGGCAGTGTGCTCTTGCATAGCCCCAAGGGGGATGGCATGGGCGGTCTGGCCAGCAGCGGCGGTTCAATGTTCAGCAGCGCCCGAAGTGCCGAGGCCACCCTGAACCGCATCAGCTGGACCCTTCTCGGACTCTTTCTCGGCCTGGCGATCGTGCTCAGTGCCGGCTGGTTGCGCTGACGGTGCCCCGTCAGGTCAGGTACCCAGTCCGAGTTCCCTTCGCCTCCGTTCCTGCCTGTGGATCCGATCAAACGCCGCGGCCTGCTTGCCACCTTTGCCGTTCTGCTCGGCTCGCTCTGGGGAGGTGCGAGGGCTGAAGCGGCTTCGAAGGCCGCAGATCCCAGCTGGCGGCTCAGTGACAGTGAATGGCGCAGGCGTCTGAGCCCAGCCGCCTACGACGTGCTGCGGCGGGAAGGAACCGAACGACCATTCACCAGCCCCCTCAACAGCGAGAAGCGCCAGGGGACCTACCTGTGCGCCGGCTGCCGCCTGCCTCTGTTCAGCTCCTCGGCGAAGTTCGACAGCGGCACGGGCTGGCCCAGTTTCTGGCAGCCCCTTCCCTCGGCCATCGCCACCAAGACTGATTTCAAACTGCTGGTGCCCCGCACCGAGTACCACTGCAGCCGCTGCGGCGGTCACCAGGGCCACGTCTTCAATGACGGGCCCAGACCCACCGGCAAGCGCTACTGCAACAACGGCGTGGCCCTGGAGTTCAAGGCCGGCTGAAGACCGGCGTCAGCTCCGATCGCTCAACCGCAGGCCAAAAAAAAGGGGAGGCCAAGCCCCCCCGGTTCGATCGTGAGGGAGGAGCGTTGTGACCGCTCCTCCCAGGGGATCAGTAGTCGAAGTCGCCGCCCATGCCACCGCCACCGGCGGGAGCAGCTTCCTTCTTCTCGGGCAGATCGGCCACGATGCACTCGGTGGTCAGCACCATGCCGGCGATCGAGGCGGCATTCTGCAGACCGGAGCGGGTCACCTTGGCGGGGTCGACGATGCCGGCGGCCAGCATGTCGACGTACTCGCCGGTGGCGGCGTTATAGCCCTCGTTGAAGGGCATGCCCTTGACGTGCTCGGCCACGACAGCGCCGTTGACGCCGGCGTTCTCAGCGATGCGCTTGAGGGGCGCGGTGAGCGCGGAAGCCACGATGGTGGCGCCGATCAGTTCCTCGCCGGAGAGGTTGGCGGCCGCCCACTCCTCGAGGGCCGGGGCCAGGTGGGCCAGGGTGGTGCCACCACCGGGAACGATACCCTCCTCAACAGCCGCCTTGGTGGCGTTGATGGCGTCTTCCAGGCGCAGCTTCTTGTCCTTCATCTCGGTCTCGGTGGCGGCACCCACCTTGACCACGGCCACACCGCCGCTCAGCTTGGCCAGACGCTCCTGCAGCTTCTCCTTGTCGTAGGAGGAGTCGGTTTCGTCCATCTGCTTGCGGATCTGCTCGCAGCGGGCCTTCACGGCCACCTCGTTGCCTTCGGCCACGATGGTGGTGGTGTCCTTGTTGATGGTGATGCGGCGGGCGGTGCCCAGCATCTCCAGCTTGGTGTTCTCCAGCTTGAGGCCGGCATCCTCGGTGATCAGCTGACCATTGGTGAGAACGGCGATGTCCTCGAGCATGGCCTTGCGGCGGTCACCGAAGCCGGGAGCCTTGACGGCGGCCACGTTCAGCACACCGCGCAGACGGTTGACCACCAGGGTGGCGAGGGCTTCCTTCTCGATGTCCTCGGCGATGATCAGCAGGGGCTTGCCGGTGCGGGCGATCTGCTCGAGCACAGGCACCAGATCCTGCACCAGGCCGATCTTCTTGTCGGTGAGCAGGATGTAGGGCTCCTCGAGCACCGCTTCCATCCGCTCGGTGTCGGTGGCGAAGTAGGGCGAGATGTAGCCCTTGTCGAAGCGCATGCCTTCGGTGACCTCCAGCTCGGTGGTCATCGACTTCCCTTCTTCCAAGGAAATGACGCCTTCCTTGCCGACCTTGTCCATCGCGTCGGCGATCATCTGTCCCACCTCTTCGTCGTTGCCGGCGGAGATGGTGCCCACCTGGGCGATGGCATTGGAGTCGGAGATCGGCTTGGCGTGCTCCTCGATCTTCTTGACGAGGAAGTCGGAGGCCTTGTCGATACCCTTCTTCAGGGTGATGGCATTGGCGCCGGCGGCGACGTTGCGCAGACCCGCCTTGACCATGGCGTGGGCCAGGACGGTGGCGGTGGTGGTGCCGTCACCGGCGGCATCGTTGGTCTTGGAGGCGGCCTGACGGATCAGGGCGACACCGGTGTTCTCGATGTGGTCCTCCAGCTCGATCTCCTTGGCGATCGTGACACCGTCGTTGATGATCTGGGGGGCGCCGAACTTCTTTTCCAGCACCACGTTGCGGCCCTTGGGACCGAGGGTGACGGCAACGGCTTCAGCCAGGATGTCGATGCCTTTTTCGAGGGCCCTGCGGGCGTTCTCGTTATAGATGATGCGCTTGGCCATGGAGAAATGATCTCTTTGAAGGGAACGAAAATGAAGCGAAGAACTGGCAGGCTACCGATCTGCAGATGGCCTGACTTCGCCGATCAGCAGTGGTGATCAGTTGACGATGGCAAGGATGTCCTTCTCAGAGAGAAGAACAAACTCGTTGCCGCCGAGCTTGATGTCGGTGCCGGCGTACTTGCTGTACAGGACCTTGTCGCCCACGCTCACTTCAGGAGCCTGGCGGGATCCGTCGTCACTGCGCTTGCCAGGGCCGACCTGCACCACTTCACCCACCTGGGGCTTTTCCTGGGCGGTGTCGGGCAGGAGGATGCCGCCGGCAGTCTTTTCGTCCGAATCGGACACCTTGATGAACACGCGATCTCCAAGGGGTTTAACCGTGGAAACACTCAGAGAAACAGCAGCCATGGTTCCATGCAAAAGCGACAAAGTGACGCCTTCGGCGCCACGACAACGGGGAGTTGGCACTCGGGCCCGTCGACTGCCAACCTAGGCGGAGGCCCTGCGCCGCGACAATCAGATCCCTGTGCGGGTCACCGAACCGCCGCCGCCGGTTGCCACCGGTCCTGAGGCTGCGGGGTCCACGCTGAGCCCGGCTGACCGGAGTGGTAAGGTTGCGCCGCTTAAGGCGGGGGGCACCCGCTGCGCGAACCTTTTCTTGACCTATGGCTGCTGCACCCGCAACCTCCGGCGCCTCCACCGGCACCAAGGGCATCGTCCGCCAGGTGATCGGTCCTGTACTGGACGTTGAATTTCCTGCAGGCAAGCTTCCCAAAATTTTCAACGCCCTGCGCATCGAAGGCCGGAACTCAGCCGGACAGCAGATCGCCCTGACCGCTGAAGTACAGCAACTGCTGGGTGATCACCGGGTCCGCGCCGTCTCGATGAGCACCACCGACGGCCTGGTCCGCGGCATGGAAGCTCTCGACACCGGTGCTCCGATCTCCGTGCCGGTGGGTGAAGCCACCCTGGGCCGCATCTTCAACGTGCTCGGCGAACCCGTCGACGAACAGGGTCCCGTCTCCACCACGCTCACTGCCCCGATCCACCGCGACGCTCCCAAGCTCACCGAGCTGGAGACCAAGCCCAAGGTGTTCGAGACCGGCATCAAGGTGATCGACCTGCTGGCCCCCTACCGCCAGGGCGGCAAGGTGGGCCTCTTCGGTGGTGCCGGCGTCGGCAAGACCGTTCTGATCCAGGAGCTGATCAACAACATCGCCAAGGAGCATGGCGGCGTGTCGGTGTTCGGCGGCGTGGGCGAGCGCACCCGCGAAGGGAACGATCTCTACGAAGAATTCAAGGAATCCGGAGTGATCAACTCCGAGGACCTCAGTAAGTCGAAAGTGGCCCTCTGCTACGGCCAGATGAACGAGCCCCCGGGAGCCCGCATGCGCGTGGGTCTCTCGGCACTCACCATGGCCGAGCACTTCCGCGACGTCAACAAGCAGGACGTGCTTCTGTTCATCGACAACATCTTCCGCTTCGTCCAGGCCGGTTCCGAAGTGAGTGCCCTGCTGGGTCGCATGCCCTCAGCCGTGGGATATCAGCCCACCCTCGGCACCGACGTGGGTGAGCTCCAGGAGCGCATCACCTCCACCCTCGAAGGTTCGATCACCTCGATCCAGGCGGTCTACGTTCCGGCCGACGACCTCACCGACCCGGCTCCCGCCACCACCTTCGCCCACCTCGACGCCACCACGGTGCTCAGCCGCGGCCTGGCCTCCAAGGGCATCTACCCCGCTGTGGATCCCCTCGATTCCACCAGCACCATGCTCCAGCCCTCCGTGGTGGGTGATGAGCACTACCGCACCGCCCGGGCTGTCCAGAGCACCCTTCAGCGCTACAAGGAGCTTCAGGACATCATCGCGATTCTGGGTCTCGACGAACTTTCCGAAGATGATCGCCGCACGGTGGATCGGGCCCGCAAGATCGAGAAATTCCTCTCCCAGCCCTTCTTCGTGGCTGAGATCTTCACAGGCCAGTCCGGTGAATACGTGAAGCTTGAGGAAACCATCAAGGGCTTCAACATGATCCTCGCTGGCGAACTCGACGATCTTCCCGAACAGGCGTTCTACCTGGTGGGCACGATCGATCAGGTCAGGGCCAAAGCTCAGAAGATTGCCTCCGAAGCCAAGAAGGGCTGAGTTTCACCATCCCATCCCCTTCCTGAGCACCCACCCCCATGACTCTCAACCTGCGTGTTCTGGCTCCCGACCAGAGTGTCTTCGACGGCACCGCCGATGAGGTGATCCTGCCGAGCACCTCCGGTCAGGTGGGAATCCTCACCGGCCACGTCTCCATGCTCACAGCCCTTGATGTGGGCGTGATGCGTCTGCGGGCCGGCAAGGACTGGACCAGCATTGCCCTGATGGGTGGCTTTGCTGAAGTGGAGGCCAATGAGGTCACCGTGCTGGTCAACGGTGCGGAGCTCGGCTCGCGCATCGATGCCAGCAAAGCCGAGCAGGAGCTGGAGATGGCCGAGCAGAAGGCAGCTGACTTTGAGGGTCAGCCTGCCAGCACCGAGAAGGTGAAGGCGCAGCAGAACCTGGCCCGCTCCCGTGCGAGGCTCCAGGCCACCCGCGCCAACTGAGGACGCGGGGCTCTCCATGAGCCTGCGTTTCTTCCTCGATTCAGCCGATCCTCTCACCTGGGAGGAGTGGATGCCCTGTGGGTTGTTCCACGGCATCACCACCAATCCCTCGCTTCTGAGGCAGGCCGGCCAGGATTGTCGGATCCCTGCGTTGCGTTCCCTCACCGGCCAGGCTCTCGATCTCGGCTGTCAGGAGCTGCACCTGCAGGCCTGGGGACGTGAGCCGGAGGCTTTGCTGGATTGTGCCCTGGCCCTTGCGGAGATGGCCCCGGGGAGGATCACCGTCAAGGTTCCGCTCACCAGGGCCGGCACCGGGGCGGCGGTGAAGGTGATCGCCCAGGGCATTCCACTCACCTTCACCGCCTGCTACGAGCCGCCCCAGGTGCTTGTAGCTGCTGCTCTCGGTGCGCGCTACATCGCTCCCTACCTGGGCCGGATCCAGGATCTGGGCCGGGACGCACACCAGGAGCTGATCACGATGCAGCAATGCGTTGACCGCAGTGGATCGAGCCTGCGACTGCTTGTGGCCAGCCTGCGGGCCACCAGCGACCTCAGCCGTCTTGCCGCCGCTGGGATGACCACCTTCACCCTCTCTCCCAGGCTGGCAGCGGCCCTGTTCAGCTGCGCCGCCACTGAAGCCGCCGCCGCACGCTTTGAGGACGACGCCGACACCACCCTGGTGGAGCGGTGAAGGGCAAGGGACGGGAGCTGGGACTGCAGCTGCGGGCCTGGCACGAGGCCCGCAGCCCGGGGCTGAACAACGGCAGGGCCATCGCCAACCGGCTGGTGGATCTGCTCGGGGCCGAGGAGCGCCTCAAGGGGCCCGTGCGTGACCTGGCGGACCAGCCCCTGCTGCTGAGGGCTCTTGAGGACAGCGGGGCAGGCCGCAGCACCTCCGTTCAGCTGCTGGCCCAGCAGCTGGGGAGCACCTATGCCCCGGCGGTGCTGGAGGAACTGCTTGATCTGCTGGAGGCCGCCACGGGGGTGCCGCTCTCCCGGCCCCAGGGCCCTGGGGCCGGCGCTGAGGCCGGTTCATCAGCACAACAGCTCACCCCTGCCGCCCTGCGGCCTCGAGGGGAGTCTCTTTGGCACTCGCTGCAGGCCATGGGACCGGGCCTGGCCCTGGCAGCGGGTGCTGCACTGGTGCTGCGCTGGCTCAGCGGCGAGCTCGACCACTGGCTGTTCAGGTCGTGGAACTGGCAAGGCTGGCTGGTTCTGGCGCTCACCCTGGCCCTGCTGCAGGCCCTCAGCCTCGGCCCGCTGAAGTGGGCGCGGCGTCAGTGGCCCCTGGAGCAGGCCGATGCCACCGAGCCCCGTCAGGCCTGGCGCTGGATCACGGCCCCATGGATCCATCACAACCATCTCGAAGCGGTGGTGAACGTGGCGCTGCTGCTGCTGATCCTGCGCACTCCCTCACCGTTGCCGCTTCCCGATGTGGTGCTGCGCTACGCGCTCACCAGCCTGGCTACCACAGCTCTGGCCCTGCTGCTGGCGGAGCGGCGCACCACGGAACGCCACTGGGATGGTGCCGCCGGGGCTGTGAGCGCCCTGATCGGGCTGGCGGCCGCCTCCAGCCTGCTGCGTTGGCGGGCTCTGTCCTTCAGCCTGGGCCCGATCGACATTCCCACCTGGGTGCTGCTGCTGGTGTACGGCGCCCTGCAGATGGGCTGGCAGCTGCCCCGCCAGAGCGAGGACGACGTCAGCCGTCCCCTCGATCGCTTGCTCAGCAGCCAGTGGTGGTGGGGGCTGGTGCTCGGGGTGGCCTGGGCGATGGTCAACCGGTTGGAGACCCTGGTCCAGCTGGCTCTGAAGTCGAGGGCTGCCGGCGGATGAGCAGCTGGTGAGGACCGGCCTCAGGGGCTGGTCTCAGGTCTGGCGTCCTGACCCGATCGCGGCCATGTACCGCCCCCAGAACTCGGCCACCAGGGCACCGCTGGCCGCCTGCGCCGGTCGGTTGTCGTCGTTGCCCATCCAGACGGCGGTGAGGATCTCCAGCGCCGGGGAGTACCCGATGAAGAGCACATCCACACCGTTGTCGGTGGTGCCGGTCTTGCCGCGGGCATCGGCCACGACCGCGGCGGCCCGTCCCGTGCCGCTGCGCACCACCTCCGCCAGCAGAGCGTCCATCACGGCAGCATCCTCCCCACGAAGCAGCTGGCGAGGCTGCTCACCGATGGGGGTCGTCACCCCCCGCTCCGGGCAGCTGGCAAGGCTGTAGATCGAGCGGCAGATGCCCAGGTCGTAGATCTTGCTCACGCCATGCATCGGTACGCTGCGACCCCCGTTGGCCACCACGGCATAGGCCCGGGCCATCTCGTACAGCAGGGTTTCACGGCCGCCGAGCATGGTGTTGAAGTCGGGGTCGAGGGGGGTGCTGATTCCCAGCTGGCGGGCTTTGCGCACCACCTGTTTCAGGCCCGCGATCTCCGCCAGGCGCAGAGCCACAACGTTCTCGGAATCGGCGAAGCCCCTGGCCACGCTGACACTGCCCCCTGCGGCTCCATGGCGGCAGCCCGCCACATAGGCCAGGGGGGCGCAGGAGATGAGCTGGTCGGGCCTGGTGCCGGCCTCGAGAGCCGCCAGATAGGGGAAGAGCTTGAAGGTGGAGCCGGGCTGGCGCATGGCCTGGACCCGGTCGAAGCTGGAGCGGGAATAGTCGCCGCCGCCGACATAGGCCAAGATCTTGCCGCTGCGGAAATCAAGGGAGATGAGGGCACCCTGGGTGAGGCCCACCCGCGCGGCCGGCCCCTCCAGGAAGCGCTGCAACTGCTGCTGGGCGAGCCGCTGCAGCGTCGGATCGATCGTGCTCACCACGTAGTAATTGCCGCCTGAAGCCTTCTCCGAGAGATTGAGGCCGAAGCGGGTGCCCTCCAGTTCCCCGAGCACGTAGTCGCTGAAGAAGGGATAGCTGGAGAAGCTGGACTCGCGGCAGGCCGAGGGATCGATGTTGAGGGGACGCCGTAGAGCATCGATCAGCTGCTGATCGCGCAGGTACCCCTGTTCATGCATGAGCTTGAGCACCAGATCGCGTCGCTCGCGGCCTGCGGTGGGGTCCTTGGCATTGCAGGGGCTGTATCCGTTGGGACTGGGCAGCAGACCCACCAGGAAGGCCGCCTGACCCACGTCCAGGTCTCTGGCCGACTTGCGGAAGTAGAGCCTGGACGCCTGCTCGAAGCCATCGGTGCCGAGGCCCAGGTGGGCCCGGTCGAGATACATCTTGAGGATCTGGTTCTTGCTGTAGCCCACCTCCAGCTGCAGGGCCACCCACAACTCCCGCAGCTTGCGACTGAGGCTGTAGTCGGTGCCCACTTCGGGGTAGTAGATGCGGGCCACCTGCTGGGTGAGACCGCTGCCACCGCCGCTGCCCAGCAGAACCGAGCGCAGGGTGCCGAACAGGTCGATGCCGCTGTTCCAGCCGAAGCGCGCCTCCTCCGAGGCCAGCAGCGCCTGGCGCAGGTGCAGGGGATAGGCCTGCAGGGAAGGCAGGGCCGTGGCGGAGCCCTCCCTGGCGTCGATCTGCTGCCCCGAAGCCGAGACGATCTTCACCGGGCCTGAGATCAGGCGAATCCGGGAACCGCCGCCGACGGTGGAGGCCAGCAGCAGTCCCCCCACCAGCAGCCCCGACCCCAGCAGGCTGCCGAGGCCCAGCAGATGCACCGCCTGCTCCAGCGGGCTGCGGGGGTGCAGATAACGCAGGCGCGGAGCCGAGCCCTTGAGGGGCGAACCCAGCTGCACCTGATCGCCGTGGCGCAGACGAATGGCGCGGATGCGGCGGTCGCGGTGGAAGAGCCCGTTGGCGGAGTTGAAGTCTTCGAGGGCGAAATCGCGCTCTCCGGGGCGCGGCTTCTCCAGAATCGCGTGCACGCGGCTGAGGCTCTCGGCCTCGATCGGCAACTCACAGGTCGGATCGCGGCCGATGCGATAACGCTCCTCCCTCAGCACGGTTCGGCTGATCCGCCGCTCCCCCAGCCAGAGCTCCGCCACGGCCTGGCGCTCCAGCAGCTGGCCCCAGGCCGAGCGGATGGCGGCGGGGCGTCCGTCGGGTCCGCCACGGCTCCAGGCGGTCAGAAAACGCCGCCATGCCGCACGACGACCACCGCCCCGTGGCGGCTCGGCAGGGGGCTCAGTGCTGGATCCCGAGACCGGCTCGCAGGCACTCTCAGCAGCGGAGCGCTCGACCATGCGGGGAGGACCAGACGTGCCCGGGAATACGCTACGCGCAGCGATGTCCCCGCCCCGTGCTGCGCCAGCGCGATCCCTGGGAGCCCTTCAGGCTCTGGCTGGCCATCACGATCGGGCTCTATGCGATCAGGGCCAGCTTCGCCGCCACCTGGGTGGGGGCCATCCCGGGCTGGGTTCTGCTGGTCATGGTGCTGGTGGCCCTGCTGCTGGCCAGCAAGGCCCTGCTCTTCCCCGGCCGGGTCACGCCGCAGCGCACGGGCGATGGCGGTTGGTGGAGCGATCTCCAGGACGACTGGCGCCTGTGGTGGCGCCGCCGCCGCGGACACCCATGACCCCGTCAGCAGCCCAGCTGCGGTTGCGGGATCAGCCGGGCAAGGTGGCCCGGCTCGATCCGGCACGGCCCCTCACCATCGGGCGTGAGCGCAACAACCGTCTCTGCATGCCTGAGCAAGCCGGGCTCTCACCCCATCACGCCGTGGTCCGCCACTCCAGCAGCCATCAGAGCTGGGTGGTCTGCGACTGGCAGAGCGCCGATGGCACCTTTCTGCAGGGGGAACGACTCCAGAAGTGCCGCCCCCTGGCCGATGGCGACGAGATCCGGCTGGGACTCAGCGGTCCCGTGCTGATCTTCGAACTCGCCGCTCCGGCTCCCGCCGCCACAGCCCAGCCAGCGGCCAAATCGGTGGTGGCCACGGCCAAATCAGTGGCGGCCGCGGCCAAAACCGTGGCGCCGGTGGTGAGCAGCCTCGACTTCGGCGGTCAGCAGATCGCCCTGGATCAGATCCGCTCGGCCACCGTGCAGAGCCTGCCCCGCCATCCCCACATCTTCAGCTGGTGGCTGCTGGTTTGCCTGGGGGGGCTGCTGCTGCTGCCATTCCCTTTCCTGTTCTGGCCCCTGGAAGTGGCGGCCCTGGCCGGCTGGATCCTGCTGGGTTCCCGCAAGGAGCACACCCTCACCGTGGTGCTGCGTGATGGCCGCGCCCAGCGCCGCAGCTTCGCCAACCGGCTCACGGCCCTGTCCCACCGCAACGGGATCCGCAAGGCCATCGGCCAGAGTCTGGAGTCCTGAGACCCCAAGCCAGCCCTCCGTGACCTGGATCCTGCCGGAAGGCGCCAGTCTTGACCTGGAGGGGATCTCCAGCCCGCTGCGGGTGCTTCGCGGGCTCGGGGGCGGCACCCAGGGCCAGGTGTTCGAGGTGGAGGTGGCCGGCGAGCGGCTGGCCCTGAAGTGGTATCTGCCAGCGTGCATCGCCCGCGATCCCCACCTGAAGCGGCGCCTGGGCGAGAGCATCCGCGCCACGGCCCCCAGCGAGGCCTTCCTCTGGCCCCTGGCCCTGGTGACGCCCGGCCCTGGTGCCTTGCCGTTGCTGCGCCTTGGCGAACCAGGCTTCGGCTACCTGATGGAGTTGCGCCCACCGGGGTTCTTGGGGGCCCATGAACATGTGGGCGGCCACCTGGACATCGGCCTGCTCCAGGTGCTGCGGGCCTGCTTCTTCCTGGCTGAAGGCTTCCATGCCCTCCACCTCAAGGGCCTCTGTTACAAGGACATCTCCCTGGGCAATCTGTTCCTCGAGCCCTCCAGCGGCCGCATCCTGATCTGCGACAACGACAACGTGGATGTGGATGGGCGGGATCTGGGCAGCGTGCTGGGCACCCCGGGGTTCATGGCGCCGGAGATCCTGATGGGCATCGCCCGGCCGGGAGCCAACAGTGATCTCTTCTCCCTGGCGGTGCTGATCTTCCGCCTGCTCACCCGTCACGACCCACTGCGGGGTCGCCGCGAACTGGAGATCCGCTGCCTGGATGAACCCGCCCGGCGCCGGCTCTACGGCGAAGACCCGCTGTTCATCTTCGATCCCACAAATCCGAGCAACCGTCCCGACCCGATCGAGCACGCCGCGGCCCTGATCACCTGGCCGATCTATCCCGAGCCGATCAAGCGGCTGTTCGAGCAGACCTTCTGCGCCGGCCTGCACGCGCCCCAGCGCCGGGCACTCACCGGCCAGTGGATGGCCGCCCTGGCCGAGGCCCTCGACCAGCGTCAGCTCTGCGGCCACTGCGGCCAGGAAACCTTTCCGGCAGCGAGCGATCCAGGTCCCTTGTGCTGGAGCTGCGGCTGCCCGATACCGCCGCCCACAAGGCTGCGGCTGCCCCACGGCCAGGTGACGGCGGCAGCCGGCAACGAGCTGCATCCCCATCACTTCGACCGCCTGCTGCCCCTGAGGCTGGATCAGCCGCTGGCCCGGGTGGAGGCCCATCCGAGCGATGGCTCCCTGCTCGGGCTGCGCAACCTCAGCGGCCAGGCCTGGCAGGCCGAGCTCAGGGCCGGCAACCGGGTGGTGGTGGTGGAGTCTGGACAAGCCTGTAATCTCGCGCCACTGGTGCGGCTGACCACACAGGCCGGAGCGGTCGAGCTGCCCACCTGAGCCTCTTCACGCGCCCGGATCCGATGCCCTTCCCCAACGTCAGGCTCGCCAACCGACCCCTGCATTTCATCTACATCTGCGATTGCTCCGGCTCCATGGCGGCCCAGGGCAAGATCCAGGCCCTGAACCAGGCGATTCGTCAATCGCTGCCGGGGATGGCCGCGGTGGCCCGCCAGAACCCCGAGGCGCGTGTGCTGGTGCGGGCCGTGAGTTTCGCCGACCGGGCCGCCTGGCACCTGGAGGAGCCCACGGAGGTGGAGCGGCTGCAGTGGCTGGATCTGCAGGCCGGCGGCATCACGGCCATGGGCGAAGCGCTGGAGCTGGTGGCGGCGGTGCTGCGGTCCCCCCCGATGGAGGAGAGGGCGCTGCCGCCTGTGCTGGTGCTGATCTCCGACGGCCAGCCCACTGACGACTTCGATGCCGGCCTGGCCAGCCTGATGCGTCAGCCCTGGGCCCAGAAGGCGGTGCGCCTGGCGATCGCCATGGGCCACGACGCCGACACCGACGTGTTGCAGCAGTTCATCGGCAGCGATCCCTGCGGTGGGCTTCCCTCCGGGGAAATCCCAGGCGCCAGCGGGAAGACGCCCCTGCACCGCTCGGGCCGCTCGCCTCGCCGGCCCCTGCAGGCCAGCAACGCCACCTCCCTGGCCCAGTACATCCAGTGGGCCTCCACCGCCGTGGTGGGCGCCGCCTCGATGCCGGCCAGCCGCATGGCGGGTCTGGGGCCCCAGGCCAACATCCCCCTGCCGGATCTGCCTCCCACCCTGATGGATCCCACCGACGACGTCGGTCCCCTGGTGTGGTGAGCGGCTGGAGGCCGCCGCTGCAGGCCCGGCGCGTCGGTGCGGCTCACCAGCGAAAGGGCCGCTCCTGCCAGGACGCGGTCGCCGTCGCCCGCTGCCGCAGTCGCGACGGCCAGCCCGTTGAGGTGATGGCTGTGGCCGATGGCCATGGAGGTGAGCACTATCCCTTCAGCGACGTGGGCAGCGCCCTGGCCTGTGAACAGGCGCTGCTGGCGGTGGAGGAGCAGCTGAGCCTCTGGTCGCTGCAGGGCACACAGGCCCCGGGGCTCGATGCCTGGGCCCACTGGCTGGGCGCGGAGCTGCCCGAACGGATCCACAGCCGCTGGCTGGCACGGGTACGGCAGCACGGGCAGCAGCAGTCGATGGACTCGGAGGCCGAGGTGTCACGGCTTTATGGAACCACCCTGGGCGTGGTGGTGATGGCCCCCCGCTGGTGGGGTTACACCGGTCTGGGGGACTGGGATCTGGTGCGGGTGGACGCCGATGGACAGGGGGCACTGCTGAGCGAGGAAGAGGCTGCAGTCGGCGGCGGTGAGGCCACAGGCAGCCTCTGCCTGGAGGAGGCCGCCCAGCTGTTCCGCAGCGGGCTGGAGCCGATCAGCCCCCCGGAAGCCAGCTTCGGCCTGCTGCTGAGCACCGATGGCATCCGCAAGTCGTGCGCCACCGACGCGGACTTCCTTGTGCTCGCCGCTCACCTGATGGCCACCCCCGCCGCCGGGGCCAGCGAAGTGCTGTGCGCGAACCTGGATCAGATCACCAGCGAGGGCAGCGGAGACGACGTGTCGGTGGCGATGGCCCTGCACGGCAGTTTCTCCCCCCCCTGCGAGGTGACACCCGCTTTCGATCCATCCATGAAGGCCAGCCCCTTGCCGGCTCGGAGACCCCTCCTGTTCGGGGCCTTGCTGGTGGCCAGCACCGGCCTCGGGGCGGGCTGGTACTGGCTGCAGCAGCGGAGCCTGCCGTCACCGCCGGCGGCTGCCGTGCGACGCCAGATCGACCAGCTCTGCCAGGGCCCCGCCGGCGCCATCGCCGGCACCCTCAGCAGCCGGCGCAGCCAGTTCACTGGGCTGCGC